>JAGCVY010000045.1 GCA_017962105.1 Lachnospiraceae bacterium | reverse complement strand
GAATCTTAGCTGCCTCATTAACGAGTTTCTCAATCTGATCCTTCGGAACCTTACGAAGCTTAAGACCGAATGCCATGTTATCATAAACAGACATATGCGGATACAGAGCGTAGTTCTGGAATACCATTGCGATATCTCTGTCCTTAGGCTCGACGTCGTTCATCAACTTGTCGCCGATGTAAAGCTCACCGCCGGTGATCTCCTCAAGACCGGCAATCATACGAAGAGTCGTAGACTTACCGCATCCGGAAGGTCCTACGAAGATGATGAACTCCTTATCCTTGATATCAAGGTTGAAGTCCTTAACTGCGACGAATCCGTTCGGATATGTCTTACTGATGTTGATAAGTTTCAAACCTGCCATTACGAAATGCCTCCTATTATTTGTTAGCAGACGCACTACGCCCGCCGGCGCAGCACCTACACGGTATCATACACTATGCCCTCAAAAAAAACTATGTTGCAAATGTACAAATTCAGTTTTCTACTTTTGTCTAATTTGCATAACAACAGATTTTGCCCTGCCGCGTGTTGTCTTTTTTGCCGAAAATTACTTCGGAACGCCCCCAAATCCTGCGCAATACGCGCATTTCTTTGTACATTATGCCGTTTTTTTATTCGGCTATGTTTTTTCTGTGTCCATATTTTCGGCGGTTTTCAGTAAGACTGCGGCCGATTTTCGGAAAATGTACACATCCCCCGTAGCATTTTCCGAATAATTATTCAGAACCACCCGCCGTTGAAGCCGATGATCTCTCCCGTGAGGTAGCTTGGGGCCTGAAGAAGCAGGTCTACCATCTCCGCCACTTCGCCCGGCGAGGCGATCCTTCCGGCCGGGATTTCATCGCACAGCGCCTGCAGCTCCGCCTCGGAAAGGTGGGCGTTCATCTTCGTGTCCACCATGCCCGGCGCCAGCGCGTTGACGGCAATCCCGCTGGGAGCAAGCTCCTTTGCCATCGCCTTGGTGAGCGAATCCAAACCGCCCTTGGTGGCGGAATACGCCGCCTCAAAGGACGCGCCGCGGGTTCCCCAGATGGACGAGATCAGCAGGATACGGCCGCTGTGGGTCGTGAGCATCGCCGGCACCACATGCTTGATGCAGAGGATGGCGGACGTGAGGTTGGCCGAGACGAGGTTGTTCCACTCCTCGATGGTGAGATCGCTCAGAAGTCCCGTCACGGAGTGTCCCGCCACGTGGACCAGCCCGTCGATGCGGTGAAAGTCATCCACGATCCGCTCGAACACTTCCTTGACGAAAGCCTCCTTTCCGAGATCTCCCGCGTAGGTCCTGCAATAGACGCCGAGGGCCGAGGCCTCCTCCGCTGTCTTCTCCAGCGCTTCGGTGTTTTTGTGCCCGATGAGGGCAAGATTAAATCCTTTTCCGGCCAGGCGCAGGGCCGTCGCAGAACCGATGTCGCCGCTTGCGCCGGTGATGATGATCGTTTTCATACTGCTGTCCTCCCGCAATACTTTCTGTCAGTGTAACAAACTCCGGTGGAAAATGCAATCCGCCGAAAGCCCAACGGGAGCACGGATTTCTCCGCGCTCCCGCTGTGTATCAACCCTCTCCGTTGCCCTTATAATACTGGTTCAGAAACTCCATGATACCTTTGGACTCAGCCTCCGCCAGTTTCATCAGATCCTCCTCGGTCTTCAGGAACTTGGCGTCGCTGTCATTGTCGATGAAGCAGGACTCCACAATGATGGAGATCAGATTGTTGCTCGCACCGTGACGGCAGATTGCATAGTAGTCCACCGGAACTCCGTTATCGTCGAAAGTGTCCAGGCTGTCCCTCTTCAGCGTACCGTTGTTTTTCAACCCAAGGTTCTCAAGCCGGGCCAGAATGCAGTCCGCCAACTTCTTCGACTGTTCCGTGATATTAGGCTGTTTTGAGATGCAGACCATCGAGCCGTGCTGTTTGTGATTTTCCGAAGCATTCAGGTGCAGACTCACCACGATATCCGCCTGGAGGTCGACGCCCACCTGAACGCGGGCGCGAAGGTCGGGTCCCTTCTCCGGATCCAGCTCGACATCGTCTTCGCGGGTGAGGTAGACCGTCACATTATTGTAATTCTCCATCAGATAATCGCGGATCATGTTGGCAAGTTTCAGGTTCAGGGTCGATTCCCTGCGTCCGTCGTATCCGGCACCGGGATCCTTTCCGCCGTGACCCGGATCAAGCACCACCACAAACTTGTGCGGCTTCGGGGTCGGCGTCGGCGTGCCCGTAGGGGCGTCCGGCGTTTTCGTTAGGTCGTCCGCCGATGCCGTCGGCGGATTCTTATCGTCGTTGTCGTATTTGCCGACCTTGTCATACTTCTTGATGTCCTCATCCTCCTGCTTATCGCCGCAGGCGGCGAGGCACAGCACAAGCAGTACCGTGAGTACCGCCGCTGTCAGTTTCTTTCTCATTCTGTTCGTTCCTCCGTTCCCACTGTTTTACATTTCAGGAAATTCATGGCTTCCTCCTCGTAGCCGAAAGCGATTCCGGAAGCCGATGCGAGGCGGAAATTCAGGTTGGACATCTCAAACTGTCCGCGACCCTTGCGCTCTCCGGAACCGATACCGATTGCCAGAGATCCCTCGCAGCGCATATTGACGGTTGAGTTGATCACGCGCACCGAAGCGGAACCGGTTCGGCATCCGATTCCCACACACCGTTTCGCACGCATTTCGGTCTGTATCTCGCAGTCCGTGATGCGGGCTGTCACCTGCTCGTTCACAAGGCTTCCGACACCGATCTGGGTGTCGCCGGAAGCGATACATGCAAGATGCGCCTTCGTTAATTCCACCCTCGGTTCTCCTGCAACGGAGCCTACGGCAACGCCGCGGTCCGAGTTGATGGTTGCGATGACGCGGGCGTTTTGTATAAAGACCGGCGCCACACTGTTGCCGGAGCCGATTCCCACAACCTGCTCTCCCGTCATCGTGAGATATAGATTTTTGCAATGCTCGATCCGGACGCCGGAATCGCGGAGATATCCTCCGCCGATACCGATGCATTCACGACCGTCTCCGTGAATGGTCATCTCGCCGTCCATATTGACCGTGATGCGGCCTACCGACTGGTTGCAGTCGCCGCCGATGGCAAAGCTTCGGTCCGCACTGACGTTGACATACAACTTGCCGTTGCCCTCGATGGTCAGCGACGAACTTTCCGGGACACGGATGCCCGCATCCTGCATCGTCACATTCCCCTCGACGATCAGCGTCACGTCACTTCGGTTGCCGATCTCAAGGCAGGGCCGTCTTTGGAAGGATTCCAGGTGTGCACTGCGCAGATGGATCCTGCTTATGGTATTATCCGGAACATGGATCACGATATCCGTCTGATATTTCGGGTTACCGACCAGGATACACTCGGGCTTCGAAACCACGATCTCGGTGTAACCGTCCATCACAAGCGGAACCAGCAGCACTTCGTTCTCATTGCCGACGATGTACGTCTTCTTCTGTCTGGTGTCGATGTTGCGGATGTTCATCCGCACGATATCCTCCGCCAGCTCCTTCGGGATCTCCTGAGCGAAATCCTCCGACGGGCGGGACGTAAAATACCCCTGGACCAGATCGATCCCGAGACGGATCACCGTGTTGAGCTCCTCCTTCGTCTCCACGCCCTCCGCAAGGGCAAGGAATCCGTTCTCGTGAGCGAATTCCACGGTGTTGGAGACAAAATACTGCTTCTTGTTGTCCTCGTCCACGTGGGCGATCAGACTGCGGTCGATCTTCACGTAGTCGGGCGCGTAGGTCAACAGGTTGGAAATGTTGGAATACCCCGCACCGTAATCATCAATGGCAAGCTGCATGCCGTTGGCGGCGCAGCGCTGTTTGATCGTCTGCACCTGATCCCGGCTTGCCTCCGTCTGCTCCGTGAACTCGATGACGACATCCGGAAGGATATCGGCATAGGTCGCAAGCAGTTTGCTGTAGTCTTTCTCGTTGATGATAACCTTCGGAATGCTGTTGATGAACAGTTTCCGGCCGTGGAGCTTCTCGCGGTTTAGGCGGAACAGCTCCATGGTGTTGAAGAAGGTGTGCCGTTCCACGTCGTACAGCCGGTCGAGCGCTTCCGCATGCTTTAAGATGATCTCAGGCGCAAGCGACGGCTCGGTCTTGGAGCGCATCAGCGCCTCGTAGGCGTACACCTCGCCGGTTTTTGCATTGACGATCGGCTGGAAATGGTAATCCAGCAGGTTGTCGTCGAGGATCCGCACCACTTCCCTGCGCTCCTCCTCGTTGACAACATCGGCACCGCCGGCAAGGCGGCGTTTGCTCTCCTTGAGCGCCTTCTTGTCCGCAATGGCATCGGCCGTGATCGCGGCAAGGCTGTCCTCATCGACGACGTCCTCGCAAACCTTGGCATAAGTCAGGTTCACGCTGTACGCCTTCTTGTTGAACGTGTTGTAATTTTGGATGCGCGCGTTGAGGTTGTGAAGCAGCCCCGTAGCGTCATTGTTATTGTCATAGAACCCGGCGATGACAAACTCATCGTTGCCGAACCGCGCACAGATGTCGCGGTCGTTCATCGTGTTCTGGATAATCTTGGTAAGTGCGAGAAGGACCTCGTTTCCCTCCTCGCGTCCGTAAGCGTCGTTGATCGTCGAGAACCGCTCGATGTCAATGGCGATCACGCGAAGCTTGGTCGGAACGCCGCCGATATGACGGTACATATCCTGCAGGGTATTGATGTAGCCCTTGTAGTTGAACAGACCGGTCATGGCGTCGCGGACCTGATTCTGCAGCGTCACGTCGTCATACATATAACGGCGTCTCTGCGCCTCGAGACAGAGCGCCAGTTTCCGAAGCCAATCACGGAGACACACCGCGAAAACCCGCGGATTGTTCCCGTAGGAAAGGACCACATACCCAAGCGTCCGCTCGATAAAGTGAAGAGGTGCGACGTAAAATACCCGCGGCTTCTCGCTCTCCCGGTACAGCGCCGGAATCATGTAGTTGCGGTTGAACATGCGGCCGTCCGCCAGTACGCAGGAGTCCGCCTCATGGGCGATCGCCAGCTCCACCTTGTCGGTGATGTGGGGCGACGCCTCCGTCTCGTGCAGCGCCTTCTCATTTAAGCAAAGGTAAAATGCCTCATAGTCCCCCAGGTACTCCGTGAACCGATCCACCGTGCGCAGGCACTCCTCGAAATCGGTCACGTTGGTGATCTCCTCGCTCATGAAGTTGTACTCGGACGGGAACCGCTCAGTGGCGTCTCGCAGCTCCTCCAAAACCCGTTCGGAGTAAGGCGCGATGGAATTGCGGACACATCCGCAGGAAGCGCCGGGGATCAGCCGGCAGCAGGTATGCTTGCGGGGAAGCAGAAAATGGTTCTTCCCCTCCGTGAGGGCAAGGAGCATTCGGACGGCGTTCGACGCCATCTCGACAGGATCGCGGTAGACGGTCAGAAACGTTCCCGTCTCGCTCTCGTCATCCGACCCGTAGCCGGCAATGATGATATCCTCGGGGATCCGGACCCCGCGTTTCTCAAGGGCCGCGGTCAGAGCCGCAGCGCCCTCGTCGGACACACAGATCACCGCGTCCGGAAGGCCTTCCGGCGCAGACAACAGTTTCTCTGCGATCTCCTCCGCCGTGTGGATCCAGAATCCGCCGTTGAAGAATTCCTCTTCTTTAGCAGCGATCCCGAATTTGCCACAGGCGTTCAGGAAATCCTCCCGAAGCGCCATGTCAAAGGACACAACCTCGTCGCTGTGGCCGGCAACCAGACGGATACTCTTCACCTGATGTTTGGACGTCAGATGCTCCACCAACAGCTCCATACCGTTCTCGCGTCCGAAGGGAACCGTCGGAAAGCCGTAATCATTTTCGCATTCCAGACAGACGACAGGCTTGTCGAACTCCTTGCGGATCCGCTCCAGCACCGCCTTCTGCTGTTCCATGTAAAAGGTGATCGGATAGACGATCAATCCGTCCAGCTCCTGCAGCTCCATCACCTCGTAGACAGAGCACTCCGCAGCGGCATAGCCTTCCTGCACGCCGTCATGACACAGCGTGGTGAAGGTAATGACATCGATGTCGTTCCGCAGCAGTTCCTTCTGTAAGTGATACAGACACTGGCGGAAGAATTTATGGTGTACATCGGAAACCAGCACACCGACGATTTTTCTCCTCTTTGACATACGCGACTCCCTTCCCGTCGGGGACACTGTCGTGGTAACTGTTCGGATGTTACGGCTGCTTGTTGTACTTCACTCCGTGCGGTGCGTTCTCCCCGAGCAGTTCGGAGACGGTCACGAACTCGTAACCCTGCGCCGCGAGCTTGTCGATAATGATACAGAAGGCTTCGTACGAGTTATCGTAAATCTCGTGCATCAGGATAATGCCTCCGCGTTTCGCAGTGGAAACCACGTTGTTTACGATCTTGTCAACATTGGCCTTGCGCTCCTCTTCCGAGGTGCGTGCCTTCAGTCTCCAGTCAGAGGAATCCACCGACCAGTTGACGACATAAAGAGGGCTTTCCTTGATCCGCGTGTCGTTGATACGGCCTCCCGGCGGACGCATCATGGTCGGTGCTACCCCGGTAACCTCCAGGATCTTATCGTAGGTCTTGTCAATCTCATCGTGATAGATGGCGTCGGAACAGGTGTCGTAGTAGTAATCATGCGTCCACGCATGGATCTGTACTTCCATTCCGGCATCCACCAGATCCTTCAGCTGAGGACCCGTCTTCTCGTTGATCCGGTCTCCGACGACAAACCATGTCGCCTTCGCGTTGTACTCCTGCAGCTTCTCCATGAACTTCGGCGTCAGCTTGCTGTAAGGACCGTCATCAAAGGTGAATGCGATCAGTTTGCGCCCGTCATCCGGCGTCGGTGTCGGCGTTCCCGTCGGTCCCTCCGGAGTCGGCGTTGCCGTGGGCGTCGGTGTTGCCTCGGGAGTCGGCGTCGCCGTAGGGAACGGCGTGGGCGTAGGCTCCGGGGTAACCGTAGGCTTCGGGGTGAGGGTGGGCGTCGGCGTAGACTTCTTCCCCTTGGTGTCATCCCCTCCGTTGTGAAGCATCGAATATGTGATAATACAGACGATCGCAACCAAAACGATCGCGACAACCGTGAGGAAGATCCGTTCGTTTCTCCGCACGCGTTTCGCATAGGCTCGCTGCTGTTTCGTCATTTTGTGGGTTCCGGTACCGTTTTTTCGACCGGAAGTTCCGTTAGCCATCTCTCTCTCCTCCGTAGGACACACGCGAAATTTCAGCGGGATCCGTACCGACCTCTCTCGGAAAACACTTGCATTTTCCGTATCGGTGCGCTATAATAGCCACACAAACGTGCAGATATAGTACATCGGTAGTATATCAGCTTCCCAAGCTGAGGAGGCGGGTTCGATTCCCGTTATCTGCTCTGACGGATGCCTTCCCTTACCGGGAGGGCATTCTTTTTCGAACCTCATTAACTATACCGCAAGTAAGCCCTCTTTTCAATATTTTTTCAAGTTATCATTTACTTTTTTCGCGCTTCTCGGTATAATCAATAAGGTACTCAGATCACAATTTTCGGAGGTCAGCATGGGCGAATATTCCACATCTACCGGATCGTCTGCGGGGGAAAGCGGGGTTAAGCGAATCCCGATGAATTCCGTATGGACGGCCGTCGAAAACTGTATGGCCAAGAAGGACTACGCCACCGCGAAGGCCGTTCTCGCAGAAGCGGGACGGGAAGCGGCATCCTACGGCGATCTGTCCGGCCAGCTTCAGGTTTTGCATGAGCGCATCGCTCTCACGAGGCGTCTCGGCGAGTTCAAGGAATGCGACCATCTGTGCAACAACGCGCAGGAGGTTCTGACGCAGCTCAATATGCAGTCCACCCCTGCAGCAGCCAAGATCTACATCAACATTGCCGACACCCTCATCCTTGAGGAGCGGTATCGCGACGCCATCCGCTTTTTGGAGCCCGCGTGCGTGATCCTGCGCGCCGGCGAGGACACCGTCAAGTCGCCTGCCCTGGCAGGCGCTTACAACAGCCTCGGCCTGGCTCTCACCGCTGTGGGCGAGTACGAGAAGGCTTCCGGCATGTATGACGAGGCTCTTTCGATCCTTCTTGCCAATCCCGCCAACATCCTGGACACCGCGACGACGCACGTCAACGTTGCGCACCTCACAAGCGTCTGGACCAACGACGAGGAGGAAGTCAACAAGAATCTGATCACGGCGTACAAGCTTCTCGACAGCAAGGACCTCGCACACGACTACCGCTATGCGGACACCTGCTTGAGCTGTGCCGAGAGTTTTGAATATTTCGGTTTCTTCCTTTACAAGAATGAATTGCGTAAGCGTGCTGCCGCCGTTTACGGCGAGGATCAGTAAACCTGTAACACCGGGCAGACCGCGGGATGCGGCCTGCCCTTTTCTTATTCCCACCCCTGCAATGCAGTCCCCGGTATTTTTCGCCGACTATATACAAACACGGAGGCATTTCCCATGAAAATCAAGTTGGACCACCTCACCAAGCGGTTCCCGAACCGCAACAAGAAAATCCACGAGGATGTCATCGCCGTAAACGATTTCACCTTCGAGATCCCCGACGGCAAGCTGATCGGTCTGTTAGGGCCGTCCGGCTGCGGCAAGAGCACGACCTTAAACCTCATCAGCGGTCTTGAGGTTCCCACGTCCGGCCGCATCTACTTCGGAGACACCGACGTTACCGACCTTCCTGCGGAAAATCGCGGCGTCGGCCTGGTGTTCCAGAACTATGCGCTCTACCCTCACCTTACCGTCATGGACAACATCACGTTCCCTCTCGGAAACCTTCGCGGCGACAAGAAGCTCACGAAGGAGCAGATGCGCGAGAAGGCCATCGCGGCCGCCAAGCTCGTGCAGATTGAGGAGCTCATGGAGCGCCGGCCTTCGGAACTCTCCGGCGGCCAGCAGCAGCGCGTCGCCATCGCCCGGGCTCTGGTAAAGATGCCCTCCGTGCTTCTTCTTGACGAACCCCTCTCCAACCTTGACGCAAGACTCCGCCTGCAGACCCGCGAGGAGCTTGCCCGCATCCAGCGTGAGACGGGCATCACCACGATCTTTGTCACCCACGACCAGGAGGAGGCGATGAGCATCAGCGATCTCATCGTCGTGATGAAGGACGGCGTTCTTCACCAGATCGGCAAGCCGCAGGAGGTTTACGACAGCCCCTGCAACCTTTTCGTAGCCAAATTCTTGGGAACCCCGCCGATCAATGTATTCGACGGCCGGGTGTATGAGGGGCACCTGTACATCGGCGAAGAGGCGATCATGGACGTCGACCTTCCCCACGGTCAGGTCTGGATCGGAATCCGTCCGGAGGGCTTCGTCCCCGACCCCGAGGGTCCGCTCACCTTACGGCTTAAGAAGATCGAAGTCATGGGCCGCGACACCAGCGTCGTGACCACCCACCCGTATTTCGAGGGAACCTTCATCCGCTCCATCATTCCTTCGGAGGAGATCCCCACCGTACTCGGCATGACGGAGGGTCACATGGACGACACCCCGCCCGCTGTGGAGGACAACGGCGAAGGCGGATCCGCTCCGGAGCCTCTCTTCCTGCCGGTCCGTTTCCGCATCAAGCCCTCGAAGATTTATGTCTTCGACCGCAAGACCGAGGAGGTTCTTCCCCGCGAATAAGGATTTCCCACGGAGCCGCTCATTTTCCGAATTCGCAAATCTCGTTCTGCCGGCTGCCGTCCGGGCAGCCCGAAAGGATTTCGTATGAAACAAAGCAAACTGAAACCATGGCTGTATCTCCTGCCGGCCATCATTTTCCTCGGCGTGTTCATGGTCTATCCGCTGATCGACGTTGTGGTCTACTCCTTTGAGGAGGGGTACAACTTCGTCTCCCAGACATCGAATGGAACCGGCCTTTACAACTACCGCTATGTCCTGCGCGATCCGTATTTCGTGCAGGCGCTCAAGAACACGTTTGTCCTCGTCATCATCACGGTGCCGGTCTCCACGGGTCTCGCGCTACTCATAAGCCTCGCCCTCAGTTCGGTGAAGCCGCTGCGGAACCTCTTCCAGACCGTGTATTTCCTGCCGTACGTGACCAACACCCTCGCGGTAGGTCTCGTGTTCATGGTGCTCTTCAAGAAGACCGAGTACTCCGACGGCATGGTCAACCTTCTGATCAAGGCGTTCGGCGGCGAGGCCGTGGACTTCATTGACGGTCCCCACTGGGCCAAGATGCTCGTCATGTGCATCTACACCGTGTGGATCGTGCTTCCGTTCAAGATTCTCATCTTAACAAGCGCCCTGGCTTCCGTTAAGGAGGACTACTACAAGGCCGCCCGTGTGGACGGGACCAGACCGTCCCGCATTTTCTTCCGGATCACGCTCCCGATGATCTCCCCGATGATCTTCTACCTGATCATCACCGGTTTCATCGGTGCGTTCAAAGCCTACAGCGACGAGGTTGCCCTCTTCGGCGTCGACCTCAACTCCGCCGGAATGAACACCATGGTCGGCTACATCTACGATATGCTCTACGGCAACAGCGGCGGCTACCCGTCCTTCGCTTCCGCTGCCGCCCTGATCCTCTTCGCGGTCGTGTTCACCATCACCTGCATCAACCTGATGGTGAGCCGCAGCCGGGTACAATACTAAGGAGGTGCGGATATGGATGAGATCAAAAAACAATCCGAATATGATGCCATAGAACGCACCGCCCGAAGACACCGTATTTTCCGAAACATCGGTCTGTACACGTTTCTGGCCGTCTGCGCGATCGCCGTTTTGTTCCCGTTCTTCTGGATGCTGATTACCTCCCTGAAGACCCAGAGCGCCTACAACGGCGAGGTCGTTCCGAAATTTTACGTGTCCGACCCGACCATGGGCAACTACAAGGAGGCGTTCACCGCCGTTCCTCTGGCAGGGTATTTCCTGAACACGCTGATCTATACCGTGGTCACAACGGCGCTGATGATGATCGTCATCGTGCCTGCGGCCTTTGCCTTTGCGCGCATGCGCTTCCCGGGCCGCAACCTTGTGTTCTCGCTGTTTTTAAGCCTCATGATGATTCCGACGGAGCTTGTGATCATCACCAACTACGTCACCATCACCTCCTGGAACATGCGGAACACCTTCGCCGGCCTGATCCTGCCCTCCATCACCTCGGTGTTTTACATTTATCTACTGAAAGAAAACTTCGAGCAGATCCCGGAGGAGCTCTACAAGGCTGCCAAAGTCGACGGGACCTCGGACTTCAAATACCTGCTGCGGGTGATGGTTCCCGTGGCGAAGCCGACCATCGTGACCATCACGATCCTGAAGGTGATCGAGTGCTGGAACGCCTATGTATGGCCCCGCCTGATCACCGATGACCGCAGCCGCTTCCTCGTCTCCAACGGAATCCAGGAGATCCGCCAGAACGGTTTCGGCCGCGACAACATCCCAGCCATGATGGCCACCGTCGTCGTGGTCTCCGTGCCGCTCATCGTGCTGTTCCTGATCTTCCGCAACAAGATCATGGAGGGCGTTTCGAGAGGAGGTACCAAGGGATGAAACGGATCCGCACTCTTCTTCTCGTTATCGCGGCGCTTGCCGCCACGCTCCTCTCCGGATGCCACAAGAGCAGCAAGCGCGTGCCCTTCACGGTGCCGAAGGAATTCGATACGGCCAAGGAATACACCATCACCTTCTGGGCGAAAAATGATACCAACATCACCCAGGTCAACGTCTACGAGAAGGCAATATCCGACTTCGAAAAACTGTATCCGAACGTTCACGTTGTCCTCAAAAAGTACACGGACTACGCCGCAATCTATCAGGATGTCATCACAAACATCGCGACGGACACGACGCCCAACGTGTGCATCACCTACCCCGACCACATCGCGACCTACCAGAAAGGCAGCAATATCGTCGTCAACCTTGACAACCTGATGTACGACGTCAACTACGGCCTCGGGGGCAGCAAGCTTCTCTTCGACGGCCCCACCGTGGAGGAGATCGTCCCGAAATTCCTCGAGGAATGCCGCATCGGCGGCGCGGTGTACGCGCTTCCCTATATGCGTTCCACGGAGGCTTTGTACATCAACAAGGATCTGGTCACAAAGCTGGGTTACGACATTCCCGACGTCCCCACCTGGGACTACATCTGGGAGGTCTCCGAGGCCGCCATGGCGAAAAATGCCGACGGCACCTTCGTGGTGAACGGCCAGACCACGCTGATCCCTTTCATCTACAAGTCCACCGACAACATGATGATCTCGATGCTGTGGCAGAAGCACGCGGCCTACTCCGATGCGGACGGAAATGTCCTTCTCTTCAACGACGATACGAGGGACATCCTCTACTCCATCGTGCCCCACGCCAAATCCCGCTCGTTCTCGACCTTCAAGATTTCGAGTTACCCGGGCAACTACTTAAACGCAGGCCAGTGCATCTTCGCCATCGACTCCACGGCAGGCGCCACCTGGATGGGAACCGACGCACCGAACTCCGACATCTGCTCCGATGACATCGTCCGGTTCGAGACCGTGGTCCGGCCGATCCCGCAGTACAATCCCGACGAGCCCTGCATGATCTCCCAGGGTCCGTCCATGTGCATCTTCAACAAGGAGGATGAGGGCGAGGTTATGGCCTCCTGGCTGTTCATGCAGTTCATGCTCACCAACGAGGTGCAGATTTCCTACTCCCAGACGGAGGGTTACATCCCCGTCACCACGAAGGCGCAACAGTCTCCCGAGTATCAGGAGTACCTCGCCGCCGAGGGTACCGACAGCGGCCTGCATTACAGCGTAAAGATCCAGGCGGCAAAGCTGTTCCTCGCTAACATTGACAACACCTTCGTCACGCCTGTTTTCGCTGGCTCCGCCTCGGTCCGGGAAGCTGCCGGTGAGCTGGTGGAAAATGTGACCCGCTCCGTACGCCGCAAGAAAACCGTGGATGACGCATTCATCCAACAGCTTTATGAAGATACCGCCGCCCTTAAGCACCTTGACCAGATCACGGTCTCCGGCACAGAAACCCGCGCCTCCGGCGCGCTGCCTAAGGCTTCGAAAGTGCTTCTTATCTCGCTGGTTATCGTGTGGATCGCACTGATCGGGATTTACGCCACACGGCTGATACTGAAAAAGAAAGCTTCTTCGTAGTTGCAATTTTATTTTTTCTTTGTATAATGGGTGTGCATGCATGGCACCTGTAAAACAAACGTGCGTAACAGACCATGCGCTTCCATATGGAAAGGAGTATGACAAATGAAAAAGTTATTTTCCGTATTGCTTGTCGCAGTTTTGGCACTCACACTGCTGAGCGCCTGCGGCAAGAACAACACGAGTGACAAACCGGCAACCAACACGCCGGCCGCGGCTCAGGACACCCCTACCACGGCTCCGACGGAAGCTCCGACCGAGACCCCTACCCCGGCTCCGTTTGATCCGGCTGCCAAGGGCGAGGGCGTTATGACCTATGCGCAGTACATCGCTGCTGCCGACGAGGATGAGGTTGTCATCGAGTGCTTCGTTCAGGCTCATCAGTCCTGGTGGAACGACAAGATCACCGTTTACGCGGCTGATCCGGACGGCGCTTACTTCATCTACGAGATGACCTGCTCCGAGGCAGATGCTGCAAAGCTTGTTCCCGGAACCAAGATCAAGGTTAAAGGTTACCGCGCTACCTGGTCCGGTGAGATTGAAGTTGCTTCGGGCTCGACCTTCGAGATCGAGGAAGGCACCTACATCGCTCCGGCTGTGGATGTTACTTCCCTGCTCGGTACGGACGACCTTGTAAAGAAGCAGAACCAGTTTGTAAGTTTCAAGAACCTTACCGTGGTTAAGGCTGCTACCTACAAGTGGGACGGCTCGGGCCAGCAGGGCGACGACCTGTACTTCGACGTTTCCAACGGCAAAGACACCTTCACCTTCACTGTAGAGTCCTATCTCTGCGGCAAGGACACCGACGTTTACAAGGCGGTTGAGGGTCTGAAGGCCGGCGACATCGTTGACCTTGAGGGCTTCCTCTACTGGTACAACGGCGTTAACCCGCACATCACCTCTGCGAAGGTTACGGGCAGCATCAACGCTAAGAGCGAGGGTGTTATGACCTGGGCTGAGTACATTGCTGCCGAGGATGAGGACGAGGTTACCATCGAGTGCTATGTTCAGGATCATCAGTCCTGGTGGAACGACAAGATCACCGTTTATGCGGCTGATCCCGACGGCGGTTACTTCCTCTATGAGATGACCTGCTCCGAGGCGGATGCAGCGAGACTCGTTCCCGGCACGAAGATCCGTGTCAAGGGTTACCGTGCTACCTGGTCCGGTGAGATCGAGGTTGCTTCGGGCTCGACCTTCGAGATCCTTGAGGGCAGCTACATCGCTCCGGCCGTGGATGTTACCAAGCTTCTCGGTGAGGGTCTCTCCGACTCCAATACCGAGCTTCACAACCTGATGAACCTTCCGTTCACGGCGAAGGGCCTCACGGTTTCCGAGCCTGCCGTTTACAAGGCAGACGGTTCGGGTCAGCAGGGCGACGACCTGTATTTCCGTGTCCTTCTCAACGGAAGATACTTCTCCCTCGTTGTTGAGTCCTATCTGCGCGGTGCAGACACCGAAGTTTACAAGACGGTTGAGGGTCTGAAGAAGGGTGATGTCATCGATGTTGAGGGCTTCCTCTACTGGTATATGACTGCCAACCCGCAGCTCACGAAGGTTACGGTGGTTACTCCCGAATAATCCCCTCGTGAATCACACGCAATAACAACGGCTGCCGTGAACGGAAGGAATTCCGTCACGGCAGTCTTTTTTTTCGGAAAATGCGTCTCCTTCCCCGGCGGTATGCACCCTCTTCCGTCCTTTACAGAACGCTCCGCAGGGGGTATAATATACGGAGAGGAAAATGAAGACCGGAGGCCCGATATGATCACGATTGATGTCAGCACGATAGATGAACTTCTGCAGTTCGCAAAAGCCCTTGCGGACCGCCACGGCGAGAACACGCCGCTTTGGTACCGCGGCGAGGACAACTCTACGCTCACCCTTGTCCCGTCCATACAGAGAAGCGAGAAACGCCTTATGAAGGAGCGCTTTCTCTCCAACGATTTCTATATCCGCGCCAAGCAGACCCTCGAGTCGCCGCCGAGCCGCAACAACTACGCCTACTGGATCGCGTTGATGCAGCATTACGGCCTCCCGACAAGGATCCTGGACTGGTCCCGCTCGCCGTTGGTTGCCGTATTTTTCGCAACGGAAACCTATCTGGATGCGCCGGACCGCGACGCATGCGTCTGGGTTTTGGTTCCCACCAGCCTGAATGAGCAGCAGGGGTTCGGCAGCTGCATCTACCCCATTGATGCGGATACTGCCCAGGAGATGCTACTCCCTGCATTTAAGCATCTGCACCACAATCCGGTGCTGGTGGACAAGATCCTTGCCTGCGCTTCCACCGACCGGAACCTGCGGATGTACTCCCAGCAGTCCTGCTTCACGATCCACAACTCGCTCCGCAAGCTGGAGGACATCTGTAACGAGCAGATGCTCTACAAGATCATCATCCCCCGCGACCGCAAGCAGTACTTCCTCGAGAGCCTGCGGGTGCTGGGCATCACGGAGAGCTACATCTACCCCGATCTCGAGCATATCTGCAAGGAGCTCCGGCAGTATCACGACATTTGACGGGAGTATCCCGCAGGGCTTGCGTACACCGCCACGGATTCCCCGCGAAAAGAAAAACAGCCGCTGTGCCGGTATGGCACAGCGGCTTTCTCATTTTCCGTTTTTTCTTAACTCAATCAAACGTTTTGAACATGTTGTAAAGCTCGTCAACCGAGGTTGATCCCGGCATCGTGATCGCGCAGACAGCGATTACCCCGGTGTCATCCACACTGCGGAAGGAACAATATACATCTGCCACGGAAACGCCGATATGGAAGCAGAGATAACTCTCTCCTGCGATGGTGTAGTATCTCTTGTCGACCGTGACCTGATACGTCGTATTGCCCTGCTGCATGTTCATCAATCCGCTGGAGCCGCCGAATTCCCTTGCAAATTCCTCACCGATATCCTCGATGTCGACCTTGCCTTCCCGCGACATGACATAGCACATCGGGATCGGGACCTTGTCGTTCTTGGCGAATATACACCGGACATCAAAGCCCTTATAAGTTCCGCCCGCAGCGCCCGCCGAAGACGGGTCCACCATCATGTAATCGCTCGGGATCGTAACCTTGAGATTCGCCCAGTCGTTGGTGTAGGTATTTCCGTCCACCTCTCCCGGACTGTACTTCTTGCCGCATGCGGTGACTGCAAACATCATTACCACTGCCAGAAGTATTGCAGTGACCCGCTTCATGCGCACAAACCTTTTCATTCCACACTCTCCTTTTTTGTTTTCTCAGCTTCTCTTCTTCAAAGCGATGATCATCACAATGAGAACCAGAAAGATCAATCCGCCGGGGATGGCAAGCATCCACCATTCAAAATCCAATCCGTCGGCGTCCTCATCGTCATCGTCGCTGCTGCTTTTCTTTTCCTTCTTCGGCGTCGGCGTCGGATCCTTCGGATTTTCCTCCGGGGTCGGAGTGATCTCCGAAGGCGCTTCCGTGGGCGTCGGTTCCGTCGGTGTTTCCGTCGGCGTCACCTCCGCGGGAGCCTCCGTAGGCGACGGCATCGCCTCCTGGGTCGGGGTTGCCTCGGGTGTCGGGGTTTCCTCCGGCGTTACTTCCGGAGTCGGAGTTTCTTCCGGGGTAGGCGTAGCCTCCGGTGTCGGTGTAGCCTCGGGCGTCGGTGTCGGCTCAGGAGTCGGTGTCGGCTCAGGCGTCGGCGTCGGCTCGGGAGTCGGTGTCGGACTCGGTGTCGGTGTCGGCGTCGGCGTGTTGGTCGCCTTCGGCGTCGGTGTCGGCGTCGCGGTTCCTCCCGAGATAATCTCCAGATAGTTGTTGGAGACAAAGCACTCCGTTCCCTTATAGATGATCCGGTAATACTTAGTTTCCTTGCACTGGCCGGTAACCTTTACTTCGGTGTCCTTCGGAAGGCTCACCTTCTTTCCGCCGGAGTCCTTCACATAATACTTGTCCTCCGAGGAATACGCTGGGATTGTCCGTAGGTTGGCAAATGCCGTTGCCTTGCCCTTGGCGTCCATCTCTATGATCGTATAGGATTTCCCGTCCTTGCCGGTAATCTTCGTCTCCGCACCCGGCTTCGGGATCGGAGTCGGTGTGTTGGTCGCCTTCGGGGTCGGTGTCGCCGTGGGCTTCTTGGTAGGAGTCGGCGTAGCGGTAGCTGTAGGTGTCAGTTTCTCGATGTTCTCAGCGGTCATGTACTCAACCCAGATCGGATCAGAAACAACGTTGGTTCCACTCTGCTGACAATCCAAAACAAATGCCTTCATGCCAGGTGTTGTAACATCACCGTCACTCTTTCCGGGAATCACTGCACAGTGATGCCCGATGTTCTCGGTAATTGCATTTCTTCCGGAATAAGTGGCGTACCCTTTATCTTTCTTCGAGTTATTATTATACCAAGTAACTTTTACCTGTGCGCCATCAAAATCAATATCCGAATTCAGATAATAGTATTTCGTTGTCGGTTCCTTGATAACCTGAATATCCCAAAGAATCTGCGTATACGTAACCTTGAAGATATTGGACGGGAACCATTCGTCACCACAACGCACCTGACATACATAATATCTCGGATTAACCGAATCCGAACTAGTCGGGTCCGGAGCCGGCGGTACAAACCATTTCGTCGTTTGGTTGCCGGCAAATGTTGCCGTCATCGAAGGCAGATCTGCCGAATAACCGCCAAGCCAAACATACTCTTCTATTTTGTAACCGTGACTTTCCTTCGCATTGCAGGTAACAGATCCACCTTTCCAAGTAAACGATTGGTTCGGGATGTTGTCAATGCTCACATCCGGACTCGCTTTCGCTTTCTCCGGCATCCACGGCAGGATCATCGCGAAAACACAGAGCACGCTGATGATCCGAAACCACAACTTTCTTGTCTTGCCCATCTCACCTTATCTCCTTTCTCAATACGCGCTTCTCAATTCGCATACAGTATAATTATACCCTATTTGCCGATAAAAGCAACCGAAAATGCATACGGAAAAGGTGGTTGCTGTCGGCCGGGCAAACCGTAAAACAGCCGCTGCACACTTCCTGCACAGCGGCTGTCGTTCCCACCTTTTCTCACTTCTTTCGCTTCGAAAATACCGGATTTCGCTAACTTCTCTTCTTCAGTGCCACGATCATTACGATGAGTACTAACAGGATCAGACTGCCCGGGATGGCAAGCATCCACCATTCAAAATTCAGGCCGTCGGCATCGTCATCATCGTCATCGCTGCTCTTCTTCTCTTTTTCCTTCTTCTGCGCAGGGGTGGGATCTTTCGGATTTTCCGCTGTCGTCGGAGTAATCTCCGTAGGGGTTTCGGTAGGTGTGATATCCGAAGGCGCAACGGTCGGTGTCGCGTCTACGGGCGCCTCGGTGGGCGTCGGCATTGCCTCCACGGTCGGAGTTGCCTCCACCGTCGGGGTCGGCTCTTCCGTCGGAGTCGGTGCCGCCGTCGGAGTCGGTTCTTCCGTCGGAGTGGGCTCCGGCGTAGCGGTGGGTTTCGGAGTCGGAGTCGCTGTGGGTTCCGGAGTAGGTGTGATTGTCGGTGCCGGTGTGGGCGTCGGCGTCGGCGTGTTCGTCGGCTTCGGCGTCGGTGTGTTGGTGGGCTTCGGCGTCGGTGTTACCGTCCCGCCCGAGAGGATCTCGAGATAGTTATTGGAAACGAAGCACTCCTGTCCCTTGTAAATGATGCGGTACTACTTGGTCTCCTTGCATTGTCCGGTGACATCCACCTTGGTGTCCTTCGGCAGGCTGATCTTGTTTCCGCCGGAATCCTTCAGAAAATACTTGCTGTCCGAGGAATACGCCGGAATCGTACGCAGGTTGGTGATCGCCGTTGCACGGCCCTTTGCCTTCATCTCGATGATGGTGTAGGTTTTTCCGTCCTTGCCGATGATCTTCGTCTCCGCTCCCGGCTTCGGAGTCGGGGTTGCCGTGGGCTTCTTCGTCGGAGTCGGAGTCGCCGTGGGTTTCTTCGTGGGTGTCGGCGTTGCGGTAGCGGTAGGCTTCGCCTCCTTATCATACGTGACCCAGATGTAGTCCGAAGTGATCGGATGAGACTTGGAACATTCCTTTAAAGAGAGCTGAAACGCCTTGTCGCCGGGCTTTCCGATGTTGCCGTCGCTCTCGCCGTATTTTACGCAGCTGCAGTTCAGAACGGATTTCCATTCGTCATCCTTGTAGGTATAATAACCGATCTGGGTAAACTGATCCATAACGGAAATCGTGATCTCCATTCCCTTCGGATCGAACTTCTCATTCAGCTTATACTTAACCTTGGTCGGAGCCTTTTCGATGTAAATGGACTGGATCGTATTCGTAAAGGTTACCGCTACCACGTTGGAATCGCACAGCTTCTGATCCAGGGTTGCATCAAAAACCTGACACATGTAATACGTCGTTCCGATGATCTGTTCCGGATAAAACCTTTTGTCCGTGCAAAAATCGCAGAAATTAGCGTTCATTGTGGACGGATCCTTCGACCCGCTGCCGATCCAGATGTACTCCAGCTTATCATCGGCATACATGGAGTTTCCAAAGGAAACCTCACAATCGATATGGCCTCCTTTGTAATCAAAGGTCACATCTTTGATCCATACGGACGCGGCAGGATCTGCCTTTGCCCTCTCCGGCATCACGGGGAGAAGCAGCGCTGCCATACAAATAACACTGATAATTCGGGACCACAGCTTTTTCATATCACCTTTTCTCCTTTCACAACACACGTTTTACAACGTCTGTAAGTGATTTTACACCCTAGTTACGAAACAAGGCAAACATTTTACGGTGATTTGAAGAAAAAAGTAAATATTTTTGAACAAATGTCAGAGTCATTGACTGTTCTGGATGAAAATGAGCCGGCGGCAAACCCGGGAACTCCCGTAATCTGCTGCCGGTTCATTCGGAAAATGCACTCACATCCGCGCGGGCATCATTCATTCTTCGCTTTGTGGATCAGAGCCGCCGCTGTTGCGATGGCGACCCCGATGAAAATACCTCCGATCATCCAAACATATCCGGGGATGGATCCGTCATCGTCGGAATCCTCAACAGCATCCCGTGATTCCCCCTGCCCGACGATCGGTGCGGTGGTATTACCTTTGTCCGGTTTCATCGTCCACTCCTCGGAGTTCTCGGGATCCCTCTCCGGCACAGCCGTCTGGGATTCCTCTGTGTCATTTCCGCCGTCGGGAGTTCCCCCCGGCGTTTCTGCGGACTCCGGCGACACCGTCGGCTCCGGTGTCGTTGTGGGTTCCGGGGTCGGTGTCGCAGTGGGTTCCGGCGTGGCGGAAGGCTCCG
>JAGCVY010000044.1 GCA_017962105.1 Lachnospiraceae bacterium | reverse complement strand
GTTCTGTTTCAGAACCTGATCCAGCCGCTCTGAGGCCGGGTAGTTGTATTTTGCCATAAACCGCAGCGCTCGGATTGCCGAAGACGGGTTGTTGCGGCACTGAACATTGGGATCCACCATGGTGTCGATCATGTGCTCCCGGATGGCGTAAAGCCCGCCGTGAAAATCCACGATATCGCCCGTTTTCATGTCATAGTAAATGGCATTCATGGGCAGGTCGCGCTCGAAGGAGTCAAAGAGAAGGCTGTTGCTGTACAGATCGTTCGGATCAAAATCCGGAACACCCTCAAGCCCCTTGTAGGCCGCGGGAATGTTCAGATGACGGGCGACATCGATGATCTCGTCCGGATAATGGGCATAGGCAAAGGTATACCCCTCCTGGGTGCTGTGGAACGTCACCTCGTCGAGGCTCCGCTCGATCTCATCGTAGTCGGCGTTCGTCGTAATGTCGAAATCATCACCCTCCAGCCCCATCACCATATCCCGGATGGCACCGCCCACGACGTAGACCTCGTATCCGGCATCCATGAGCTTCCGCGAGGCGTCCACGCAGCTGGGCGACAGATCGTCATAGGTGATGTGGTGAAGCTTCTGCGGAATGCGCAGCTCCGCGTAGCCGTTTTTCTGAACTTCCTTGTAGTTCTCATCGATCAGGCGGTTGATCTCTTCGTCGGAAAATATACCTCCCTTCGTCTGCTGCTCTTCTTTTGTCTGATTCTTTTCTGTCTTATTATCCTTGCTCCCGCAGGAACTGAGCAGACAAAGCATCAGCACTGCGACCAAACCGACAGAAACAGAAAGTCTCCTTTTCCTTTTCATATCTCTTGTCCTCCGCATTTTCCAAATCTTTATCCATGGAGGGAACTACGCGCTTACTGTAACAATCTATAATCGAATGCCCCTGCCGGGGTCTCCGGCATCAGCCCCTGCCGAGCCGTTCCGGAGGCTTCACCATCAGCCCCTGCCGAGCCGTTTCGGAGACTTTACCATCAGCCTCTGCCGAGCCGCTCAAGAAGTTTCACCAGCAGATTCCAGGTGCGCTCAACCGACGCGATCTCCATGCGTTCCGAGGTTGTATGAATGTCGAAAATGTTCGGACCGAAGCTGACGGCATCCGTCTCCGGCATGTGCTCGATGATCAGTCCGCACTCAAGGCCTGCATGGATCGTCGTCACCACGGGCTCGGCGCCATATACTTCGCGGTACGTCTCCACCCACGCTTCCCGAAGCACTGACTCCGGACGGAACTCCCATCCGGGATATTCGCTGTGGCGCTCCGCGATACCGCCGCACATCGTCGTCAGCAGCGCGATCTTATCGCCGAGCTGCTGCTTGCGAAGCGGTACAAGACTGCGAACGGAACTGTCCACGATCACCGTATCTCCCGCAGTGCGGATGATACCGACGTTGTTCGACGTCTCGACAAGCCCCTTGGGCTCCTCGCTCATCGCGCTCACGCCGAACGGCACAAGTGACAGGAAATTCAGCACCTTCTCGACGGAAGACTCGTTCATCACGCGGTAGCTTCCCTCCTGGATCATGTGCTCGCCGCCGTCCTCCGTCTCCTCCAGCACGAACGACAGTCCCGGTTCCTGCATGCGGTACACCGGGAGCAGCTTCCGCTCCGCCCGGTCAAATGCACGGCAGATCTCGATCCTCTCATAGTCGTTCACGCAGATGACCATCTCCGCGGACGTCGGAATGGCGTTGTCCTTCTCGCCTCCCGCGATCCACAGCGGCTGCAGCATTTTCCCGAAATCCATCTCACGGAGAAGCGATGCCAGGATCAGGATCGCGTTCGCACGGTTCTTGTCGATCTCCGTGCCGGAGTGCCCTCCGCGGCAGCCCGTCACCGAAATGCGGAGAAGACTGCCCGACACCGTGTCACGCGACACGCCGAACATTGATTTCTGCGTGAGTCCGCCCGCACAACCCGCGAGCAGAACACCCTCATCCTCGGAGTCCAGGTTGAGCCAGCGGCGGCCCTTGACATCCTCCGCAAGCAGCTCCCTCGCACCGTCCATTCCGGTCTCCTCGTCGACCGTCGCCACCAGCTCGATTGCCGGGTGCGCGATGTCGTCCGCAGCCAGGATCGCCAGTCCGTAGGCAAGTGCGATACCGTCGTCTCCGCCGAGGGACGTTCCCTCCGCGTACACGAACTGTCCGTCCTCCGAGATGGCAAGATCAAGCCCTTCCCTCGTCATATCCTTCTCACAGTCGCCGTCCTTCACGGCAACCATATCCATGTGTCCCTGCAGCACGACCGCCGGTGCATTCTCGCACCCCGGCGTCGCGTCCTTGCGGATGATCACGTTGCCGCACGGCTCCGTGATACATGCAAGCCCGTTCTTCTCGGCAAATCCCGCGAGATACGCACCGATCTGTGCAACGTTGCCCGATCCGTGCGGGATCGCGCAGATTTCCTCAAAATACTTCCAAACCGCACTCGGTTTCAATCCTTCCAACATACCCTTGTCTCCTCCGTTCTCAAGAACCTCTTTCCCGGCTGCCGCCACTCCGGCTCGCCGTTACCCGTAGCATACCATAGTTCCCGCGGTCTTTCAACACGAAAGAAGCCGGAAGACTTATAAAGTCTCCCGGCTCTTCCGGAAAGTGTTAATAACAAAGGTGAATACTGTCAATGTTATGTAAAAATGTGGTGCGGATACGTTTCTCTTCTGTTCTCTTCTGATTGCAGTATAGCACGGGTTTACCAAGTGTTCAACCTTTTTTTCATCTTCTTCGAGGAGCCGTGTCCGTGTTTGCCATAACCGCAATTTTGCAAGATTTTCCGTCAAAATACCGCCTTGTTTACAGCTTAAATCGGTATCCGACGCCCCAGATGGTCTCGATATACTGCGGATTGGACGTGCTTACCTCAATTTTTTCACGGATTTTTTTGATGTGAACCGTCACCGTGGCGACCTCTCCGACCGCCTCCATGTCCCAGATCGCGCGGAACAGCTCATCCTTCGTGAACACGCGGTTCGGACGCTCCGCCAGGTACGTGAGCAGATCAAACTCCTTGTTGGTCATGATCTTCTCCTCGTCGTTGACATATACCCTGCGCGCGTCCTTGTCGATGCGAAGCCCGCGGATCTCTACTGTCCGATTCCGGTGCATCCCCGCATTTCCGAGCTGGGCGGCACTTCCCACCAGTCGCTCATACCTTGCCAGATGTGCACGCACACGGGCCGTCAGCTCGCTCGGGCTGAACGGCTTGGTGATGTAATCGTCCGCGCCGAAACCGAGTCCGCGGATCTTGTCCAGGTCATCCTTCTTCGCGGAAACCATCAGGATCGGAAGATTCTTCTTCTCCCTCACCTGACGGCACACTTCAAAACCGTCCGTCCCCGGAAGCATCAGATCGAGGATGATCAGGCTGAATTCCTCCTTGAGCGCCCGCTGCAGGCCGCTGTCACCATCGTACGCGATCTCCACGGAAAATCCTGCCTGCTCAAGGTAATCCCTCTCCAGCTCCGCGATCGCCTCCTCATCTTCAATGATCAGGATCGTCTGTTTCCTTGTATCTTCCATCATTTTCCTGCCTTCTCCGGGTTTCCTTCCGGGCTTCTGCGACACGCTATGCCTCGTTCGTCTGCGCGCGCCTGCTTTTCCTTCTGCGTTTCCGTTCCTTCCTGTCCGCTGCGATGTCGTCCGGACCGTTGCCGTCCGCGTTGCTCTTCGGCAGCGAGAACTTCACTGTCGTCCCCTCACCGACCGTGCTCTCCGCGACTGCGGTACCCCCGTGTGCCTCCACAATCGACTTGACGATGGAAAGGCCCAGGCCGCTTCCGCCCTTTTTGGTTCCCCGCGAACTGTCGGCACGGTAGAACCGGTCGAACACGTACGGAATGTCGCCGGCCGGGATCCCGCAACCGTTGTCCGTCACGGCGATCCACACAAACGCGGCGTCCTCCGTCACCGACATGACGATGCGCCCCGGCGTCTTGTCCATGTATTTTACGGAGTT
>JAGCVY010000043.1 GCA_017962105.1 Lachnospiraceae bacterium | reverse complement strand
ACACCGTTCGTGGCTAGGGATACCTCGCCCGGAATCGGCATTCTTCCGCCTCCCGCGAGTGCCGGAACGGTCGCCGTGTGATGCGGTGCGCGGAACGGGCGTTTCCGGATCAGTCCGCCTCCCTGCGGAAGCATTCCGGCAACGCTGTACACCTTCGTAAGCGTCAGGCTCTCCTCAAAGGTCATCTCCGGAAGGATGCCCGGAATCCGGCAGGCAAGCATGGTCTTCCCCGAACCGGGAGGCCCTGTGAGAAGCAGGTTATGCCGCCCGGCAGCCGCAATCTCTGCGGCTCTCTTGGCGAGAAACTGTCCCCGCACCTGGGAAAAATCCTCCGTAATCTCCGTGGCTGCTGTCTCTTCCGCCGTAACCGAAAGCGGCAGGTTCCCTCCGTCCCCCGTAAAATGCCGCACGGCCTCGGCGAGGGAAGGTGCGCCGTACACACGGATTCCCTCAACCAATGCGCCTTCCTCCATGTTATCCGCGGGAATGATGACGGAGTGAAAGCCCTGCTTCTTCGCCTCATAGACACAGGAGAGAATCCCGGGTACTCCCCGCACCCTGCCGTCCAGACCGAGTTCCCCCACAAACCCGTATCCGGACGTCAGCTCCATGGGGAGTATTTCCAGTGCGCAGAGAATTCCCATGGCGATCGGCAGGTCATACCCCGTACCTCCCTTCCGCTCGTCCGCAGGAGAAAGATTGATCGTAATGTGCTTTGAGGGAACAAAGAAGCCGGAATTTTTCAATGCAACCCGCACCCTCTCCCTTGCCTCCCGAACTTCTCCCGCCAGATACCCGACAAGATCAAGCCCCGGCAATCCTCCTGACACATCCGCCTCCACGCGCACGATCGACGCCTCAATCCCCGTAACGGAAAATCCAAATACCGAACAAATCATACCTTCCACCCGGCGTACGCCGTTTCCTTTCCCGATAATCATACGATGTTCCGGTGCGGTTTTCCATTCGCAGGATAACACAAAAACGGCCTTCCGTTTCTACGAAAGGCCGCCGAAAATCATGCATTCGTTTTTTTCAATTGACAAAACGACGAAAACACGGTGTCGTTTTCGTTCACTTTGTCGAGGTGTCCTCATGATCGAGAAGCGTCTTCAGCTCATCCATGAAGGTGTTTACATCCTTGAACTCACGATAGACGGAAGCGAAACGGACATAGGCTACCTCGTCCAGTTTCTTGAGTTTGTCCATCACAAGCTCGCCGATCTTGTAACTCGGGATTTCCTTCTCTTCCATAGAGAAGATCTCGGTCTCCACTTCATCCACAAGTTGGCGGATCTGCTCTACGCTGATGGGGCGCTTATGGCAGGATGCGTATACGCCGGCCTCGATCTTGGCGCGGTCATACGTCTGGCGCACGTTGCCCTTCTTGATGACGACAAGCGGGATCGTCTCTACTTTTTCATAGGTAGTAAACCGCTTATCACATTCGTCGCACTGTCTTCTGCGGCGGATGGAATTGGATTCCTCCACCGGCCGTGAGTCGATAACCCTCGTATTTTCCGCTCCGCAATATGGACACTTCATGTTGCCACCTCGTTATTTTTCAAAATAGTAAGCCGATGGGATTAAGCGATATCACCTGCGATATCAATGTTCACGCCGGTAAGACCGATCACAGCGCCTGCCTGAGCCTCGGATGCCTCCGGATGAGCGATCAGCCACTTGTTGGCTGCGAAAAGTCTTGCGTCGTCATCGTTCTTCACGGTGATGGCCGGCTTTTCAAGGTTGGTTCCCTTCGGAAGCACGATCACAACGCGGAACTGTGCGCCGAGCTTTGCGCTGCAGGGTGCATAGTGAAGCGTCGTCGCATACAGCTCAACGCCGGTGCCCGCCGGGCAGAAGAACGCCTCAACCTTGGAGGTGTCAAGCATCTTGCCCATGCAGTCCTGCTGCTTTGCAAGAAGCAGGATGCAGTCCGTTGCCGCGATATCGATCTCGCTGTCGCGATGATACTCAAGGCAGTTCAGCTTCGTGTTGGTACCGTTGCAGTAACCGATCTGGATCGGCATACCGCCGTAGCAGTTATTCATAAAATCAGCCATCGCCGGCGTAGCTTCCAATCCGGCATCCGACGGAACATACACAACCGAATCCACCGGTGCGGGCGTCGTCTCGGTCAGAACCTTCAACAGCTCGTCGGTGTCATACCCCGTTACAACTCTTCCGTACGCTTCAAATGCAGCGTCGTTAACGTTTAAAATCTTCATTGCCTTTCCCTCCTGTATGTGCCGCGGACCTGCCGTCGGCTTCCTTCTCTTTTCCCCGGGTTCACACGGGGCTTTATCGCCACAGGCTGTGCCTGTCGGTTTCTTATCGCTGTACGCGGCCGCTTCCGTCTCCGCCGGCCAGAGCGTCCACCTCGGCGCGGGTTACATGATTGAAGTCGCCGGGGATCGTATGCTTCAGGGCGCTCGCCGCAACCGCGAACTCCAACGCCTCCGGACCGGTCTTGCCGTCCATCAGGCCGCAGATCAAACCGGCCGCAAAGGAATCGCCTCCGCCGACGCGGTCCACAATGTGAAGCTTGTAGGTCTTCGAATGGTAGAACTCCTTACCGTCCCAGATTGCCGCAGACCAGTTGTTGTCCGAGGCGGAAATGCTCTCCCGCAGGGAACTCACCACATAGCGAAATCCGAACTGTTCCTGCATCTGCCGAAACATTGCCTCGTAACCTGCAAGTTCGAGACTTCCCTTGGTCACATCCGTATTGCCGGGAACAAACCCGAGAACCTTCTGGGCATCCTCCTCGTTTCCGATGCAGACATCTACATATTGCATCAGATCGGTCATCACCGCCTTCGCCTTCTCGCTGCTCCACAGTTTCTTCCGGTAATTCAGGTCACAGGATACCGTGACACCGTGCTTCTTCGCCGCGATCAAAGCCGCCTTCGTCACCTCCGCTGCGGAATCGCTGATGGCGGGCGTGATCCCCGTAAAATGGAACCATTTTGCGCCTTCGAAGATTGCATCGAAATCAAAGTCTTCCGGCTTGGCCTCGGCGATGGCGCTGTGGGCGCGGTCGTATACCACCTTGGAAGGACGGACCGAAGCTCCGGTCTCCAGGTAGTAGATCCCGAGGCGCTCTCCGCCGCGGTCGATCTTCGAACAGTCGACGCCCTCTCTGCGAAGTGCCATCAGGGCGCTGTCGCCGATCTCATTCTTCGGAAGCTTCGTCACATAGGAGACATCATAGCCGAATCCCGCAAGGGATACCGCCACATTCGCCTCCCCGCCGCCGTAACATACATCAAAGGAATCCGCCTGAACAAACCGCTGATTTCCCGGCGTTGATAATCGAAGCATGATCTCTCCGAGGGTCACAATCTGAGCCATGACAATCTCCTTCCAGCGCCGGTTCGGTATCCGGCGTTTCCGTGTCGTTCGCGCCGCAATTTCTGCTATACGGCACGTTTTTTTCAAAACACATGTTATTTTACCACAGTTCCGCCGGCTCTTCAAGCCGTTTTCTTACATTTTGTATACGTCCTGAGCGAACTGCACCACACTTTGTGCTTTTCCGCTCATTTTTCGTAAAATGCTCCTCCTTTTCCCTTGACTTCCTTCGCTTCCTGTGGTATATTTCCGTGGAAAAGCCCGCAGGAGGACGCCGATATGGTATTCATGGATGACAATTTTCTTCTGTCCAACGAAACCGCACGCGTTTTGTATCATCAATACGCGTCCGCGATGCCGATCATTGATTACCATTGTCACATCCCGGCGGAAGAGATTGCCAAGGATATCCGCTTCTCCTCCATCACCGACCTGTGGCTCGGCGCCGACCATTACAAATGGCGCGCAATGCGCTCTAACGGTGTTCCGGAAGAACTGATCACCGGCAGCGGAGATCCCTTCGAAAAATTCGAAGCCTTCGCCGCGACCCTGGAGCGCGCCATCGGGAATCCGCTTTATCACTGGAGCCATCTTGAGCTTCAGCGCTATTTCAACATCACGGAGCCGCTCACGAAAGAGAGCGCCCGCCGTATCTATGATCAATGCAATGCTGTGCTGCAGGATCCCGACATGTCTGCGCGCGGCATCATCCGTCGTTCCAACGTAAAGCTTCTGTGCACGACCGACGATCCCGCAGACGATCTGCGCTGGCATCGTCTTCTTGCGATGGACACCACATTTTCCGTAAAGGTTCTTCCGGCCTTCCGCCCGGACCGTGCTTTGGATATCGAGAAAAAGGATTTCATCTCTTACATCAAAGGCGATCTGTCCCGTGCCTGCGGAAGATCCATTGAGCTTTACACGGATCTTAAGGATGCCCTTCACGAGCGGATCGAATTCTTCGCACAAAACGGCTGCAAGGTTTCCGATCACGGGATGCCCTATGTGTGCTATGCTCCCTCCGGGGATGTGCAGGCGGAAGCGATCTTCCGGAAAGCCCTCGCCGGCGAACCCGTGGATCTCTACGAGCAGCTTCAGTATAAGACCAACCTTCTCTCGTTCCTCGCTTCCGAGTATACGAAGGCAGGCTGGGTGATGCAGCTCCACTACGGGGTCAAGCGCGACAACAACACGAAACTGTTCCTGCAGTCCGGTGCCAACAACGGATGCGACTGCATCGACGACTATACGCCCTGCGCGGAGCTTGCGGATTTTCTCAACTCGCTCTGTGTAAAGGATTCCCTTCCGAAGACCATCCTGTATTCCCTCAACCCGATCGACAACGCCGCCATCGGCACCATCATCGGCTGTTTCCAGGATTCGTCCTGTGCGGGTAAGATCCAGCAGGGTTCCGCATGGTGGTTCAACGACAACAAAAAGGGAATGGAGGAACAGATGACTTCCCTTGCCAACCTCGGCGTCCTCGGTAACTTTATCGGTATGCTGACGGATTCCCGGAGTCTTCTCTCCTACACCCGGCACGAATACTTCCGAAGAATTCTCTGCAATCTCATCGGAACCTGGGTTACCAACGGCGAATACCCCTGTGACCTCACGACCCTCGGCGGTCTCGTGAGCGATATTTCATTTTCCAATTGCAATCGATACTTTGATTTCGGCCTTACGGTATAGTTTCCGTAAGGCTTCTCTTTGCGCCGGAGCGGCGCCGCGTGACTGTCACGCATTACATACTCCAGTTTTAGGTCATCTTGACCGGAAAGGACTGCCATGAAACATCTCATCAGCCCGATGGACCTGACGCCCGAGGAGCTCTCCGAGCTTCTGTCTCTCGCGCAGGACATTATGAAGGACCCGGAGCGCTACCGCCACGTGTGCGACGGAAAGAAGCTGGCAACCTGCTTCTATGAGCCCAGCACCCGCACACGCCTAAGTTTTGAGTCCGCAATGCTCAACCTCGGTGGTTCCGTGCTCGGCTTCCAGAGCGCCGACTCCAGTTCCGCCGCGAAGGGCGAGAGCGTCTCCGACACCATCCAGATCATTTCCTACTACGCGGACATCTGCGCGATGCGGCACCCGAAGGAGGGCGCTCCCTACGTAGCGTCCAAACACTCCCGGATCCCCGTGATCAACGCAGGCGACGGCGGACACAATCATCCGACGCAGACCCTCACCGACCTCTTGACCATCCTTGAGCTCAAGGGTCGCCTCTCCGACATGACCATCGGACTGTGCGGCGACCTCAAGTTCGGCCGCACCGTGCACTCCCTGATCAACGCCATGGTCCGCTACGAGGGCATTAAATTCATCCTCATAAGTCCCGAGGAGCTGTGCATCCCCGCCTACCTGAAGGAAGAGGTGCTGGACGCCCGCGGTATCCCCTACAAGGAGGTCCGCTCGCTGGATGAGGTCATGCCGGACCTCGATATCCTCTACATGACACGCGTTCAGAGGGAACGCTTCTTCAACGAGGAGGATTACATACGCCTGAAGAACTCCTTCATCCTCACGCCGGAGAAAATGAAACTCGCAAGGGATGACATGTTCGTCCTGCATCCCCTGCCCCGCGTCAACGAAATCTCCGTGGAGGTTGACAACGACCCCCGCGCGGCCTACTTCCGTCAGGCAGGTTTCGGCGTCTACGCACGAATGGCTCTCATCATCCTGATGTTAGGTCTCAAGGACCGCATCCCGCAAGTCTAAGGAGGTACTGTTATGTTAAATATCGGCGGACTTCACCAGGGCGTCGTCATCGACCACATCAAGGCCGGTCAGGGCATGTTGATCTACGAGTATCTGGAGCTCGGCAAGCTCGACTGCTGCGTTGCCATCATCAAAAACGCCTCCTCCAACAAGATGGGGCGAAAGGATATCATCAAGATTGAAGGGCCGATCACGGTAAATCTTGACACTCTCGCCGTTCTCGATCCCGACATCACCTTAAACATCATCGAGAACGATGTCATCGTTGAGAAGCGCCGTGTGCGGCTTCCCGAGGAAGTAACCAACATCCTTCGGTGTAAGAACCCCCGATGCATCACAAGCATCGAGCAGGAGCTCCCGCACCGCTTCCGTCTGACCAACCCGGAGAAGCGCATCTACCGCTGCGTTTACTGCGAGCAGAAGTACAAGGAAACCAACATTTGACGAAAACATTTTCCGAATGAAACAAGAAAGCGCCGGCTCCCTCACGGGATCGGCGCTTTCTTTTGCTTATTCGATTCAGTTATTTGATTCCCTGTGGCTTTTGCTCAGGTCTTGGTCAGTCCCATGCCGTCTGGCTGCGATACTGGATCACCATGTAGATGAAGACCACTAAGATACCGGTCACAAAACCACCGATATGGGCGGCGTTATCCACACCCGGGGTATCCTTGAAAAAGCCGAGCACGATCTGCACGATCTCAAAGAAAACCAGCGCTTCGATGATGGGCTTCCAGCTGGATTCGTAGTACCCGTCCATCGGACCGCTCCAGAAGAGCTTGTAAAGCACAACAGCTCCGAGAAATGCCGCGATGGCACCGGACGCCCCGATGGAGGGAATGTCATAGACCTTGTACTCTCCGACCTTGTATCCGTAGAAATTGATGGTGAAGATTGTCGGGTAATAATGCCCGATGGTCATGGACACCAGCGATGCTCCGAGACCGCCGATCAGATAGATGATCAACACCCGAAGCCGGTTAAACCGCCGTTCCAGCATCATTCCGCAGACTGCCAGCACCAGCATGTTTCCGAGAAGGTGAGCCACGTTTGCATGGAGAACCTGACAGGTGAACAACCGCCAGAACTCTCCCTCGTTCATGACCTTCGGCCAGGACAGGCTGCCCCATTCCACCAGACGGTCTTCGCCGCCTTCGACAGACATCAGCTGCAAAATATACGTAAATACATTGATCCCGATCAGGATCTGGGTCAGGTAGCATACCTTAAACTGTTCCCAAAAGCTGCCGGCCACGGTTGTGCCGGTCCGGTAATCATCGGCCCTGCCCAGAAAGAAGCGGCGAACGGCTCCCTTCACGGTTCCCGCATTCGCCAGCTCCTCCTCGACCTCCTTCGGCAGATCCGTCGTCTTGATCTCAACGACCTCCAGGTCTTTCAGGTCATCGAAAATATCGCTGCCGTCATTGTCCGAATAATGCCACATGGTTCTCCCCCGGTTTTCTGATTTTTATTCTGAAAGCGTCGTATCGTCGGGATTCTTCGGCGCCTTCGCCGCCTCTGTAACGCCGCTCACAAGACCCGCAATGCCCTGGATCTCGGACGGGATGATGATCTTCGTGGACTTGCCGTCAGCTGCCTTGGCAAACGCCTCAAGGCTCTTCAAGCGGATCACGGCGTCGGTGGGCGCTGCCTCGTTAAGGAACCGAAGGCCGTCGGCATTGGCCTTCTGCACACGGAGGATCGCCTCCGCCTGACCTTCCGCCTCACGGATCGTCGCTTCCTTCTTCGCCTCTGCGCGGAGGATTGCAGCCGCCTTCTCAGCCTCAGCCTCCAGGATCGCGGACTCCTTCTTACCTTCTGCAACGAGGACGGTGGACTTCTTCTCACCCTCGGCGATCAGGATGGACTCACGGCGCTCACGCTCGGCCTTCATCTGCTTCTCCATGGCGTCGCGGATGGCTGCCGGAGGCATGATGTTCTTCAGCTCGACACGGTTGACCTTGATACCCCAAGGGTCGGTCGCCTCGTCGAGGGAAACTCTCATCTTGCCGTTGATGATCTCACGGGAGGTGAGGGTTTCATCGAGCTCCAGGTCACCGATGATATTACGAAGGGTCGTCGCCGTCAGGTTCTCGATGGCCATCAGCGGGTTCTGCACGCCGTAGGCGTACAGCTTCGGATCGGTAATCTGGAAATACACCACCGTATCGATCTGCATCGTGACGTTATCCTTGGTGATGACCGGTTGGGGTTTGAAGTCGGCAACAATCTCTTTCAAGGAAATAGGACGAGAGGTACGATCGAAGATAGGAAGGACGTAGTGCACGCCGGTT
>JAGCVY010000006.1 GCA_017962105.1 Lachnospiraceae bacterium | reverse complement strand
TCATTGATTCCAATTTCCCCTCTCAGATACTGTTCTACGAGCTGGACCTTTAGTATTGGCTCAATCTTACTTCTTTTGGACATAGAAATACCCCCAAGTAGGTTTTATATTTCAATGTCCTACTTGGGGGTAGCATATCAGCGGAGGCTCCCCTGTCGGTTTATTGGTTGTAGCGCGTCCAGTCCTCATGCGGGAACATGTGACGGAATTTGTTAACGGTGTTGGTCTGGGATTCATAGATCGGAGCCAGCGCCGATTTCTTCGCGAGAAGATCATCGCTGATGGACGGAACGTCCGCCGGCAGATCCACGTTGCGGTAGTAGGTGCCAAAGAACCAGAGAGGAAGAGTGGAATTCAGGTTCTCGTAGGCCGCAACGGTTATCCGGTGGGTCGCGATGTGGTGCTGATGCCCGTACTCTCCGGATTCGTTGTGGGTGACGATCTGCGCCCAGTTCTTGTAGCTGATGATGGTTTCCAGATCCGTGCGGATGGCGTCGGACCAGAAGTCCCAGTTGCTCCGCTTGCCGCCTACCTTGTCCGGGTAGGAGAGGATCAGGCCGATGTCTCCGGTCTGCTTCATCATGGCCTCGAACTCCGGACGGCGGGTCTTGTTGCCGCCGTTGGTGAGAACGACCACGAACCAGTCATCCTCCAGAAGGTGCGCCCCGCCCCAGATGAACTCATCGTCCGGGTGGGCGACGATCATCAGCTTGTTGACGTTCTCCAAGTGGAGTCCGTCCAACTGCTCCGTTGTGACGGGAGGCAGGTTGAGATATTTGCGATTGTAGAACAACAGCGGTCCGAATACCGCAAGTGCCGCGATGATCGCGACGATGATGAAAATACGGAATGCCAGTCTGCCGCGGGATATACGCGGCTTTTTTGTCTGTGACGCCAGTTCGGCAGCGGCTCTGGCAGCGCGCGCCCTGGCTCTTTTTCCTCTGCTCATGCTGTTTTCCCCCGTGATAGTGCAATCGAACCAAAGTATATCACATTTTCCGAAAAATGGAACAATAATTCTTGTCGAAACTTCACTTTTACGGTATAGTGTTAGCGGTGCGCCGAAACGGCGCGGCGATCTGACTCGCGGATCGCAGGAATGCCCCGCAGCAGGGGCGTACAATGGGGGAATATACTATGAGAAAGGCACTTCGTTCCTTGCGAAAACGTGATGTTGCGGTGTTGTGCAGCATCACGGCAGTGCTGCTTGTCGTGATCTTTGCGATGACCGGCACAACGAAGCTGTATGGTTCCATCGTCGACTGGGTGAGCCAGCACAGCGTGCTGCCGGAATACTACCGGCAGACATTTTACGAGACCGGCGAGTTTCTGCCGGAGTTCGCCTTCCAGCTGGGAGGCGGTCAAAATGCATATTACTTCGGGTACTACGGATTCTTAAATCCCATCTATCTGCCCAGCTATCTCATGCCCGACGTGTCCATGGTCACCTATCTGCAGTTTGCGTCGGTGATCAGTCTGATCGCGTCGGTGTGGATGTTCTTTTTGTGGCTTCGGCATATCCAGATTGAGTTCAAAGCGGCATTTCCCGACGGCGCAGTCTATGCTGCGACGGCTCTTTTTGTGCTTGCGACACCGCTTTTGTTCCACTCGCACCGGCAGGTCATGTTCGTGGACTATATGCCGTTTCTTCTGCTGGCGCTGATCGGAGTCGACCGGTTCTTCGCGAGACGCCGCTACGGGGTCCTTACCTCCAGTGTCGCCCTGTTGTTCTTCACCAGTTATTTCTATGCGGTTCCCGGCGTTGTGGCGGTTGTCATCTACGGGATTTACCGCTTTGTTTCCTGCACGGACCGTGTCACCTGGAAGAAGTTTTGGCAGGCGGGCTGGCGGTTTGCACTGTGCATTATCACGGGCGCGGCGGTTGCGTCGATCCTGACGATCCCGTCCTTCGCCGTGATCTTATCCGGAAGAGAGGACGGCGCGAAACCGAAGCTGGAGATCTGCCATATGCTCTTCGGCGATATGGATTTCGCCGGGGCAGTCTGCTACAGCGGCTACTCCATGGGAATGACGGCCCTTGCGTATCTCGCCCTGTGCGTGTCGGCGGTGCCGGTCCGGAAACGCCGCAGCAAGACGGCGGAAGAACCGTCTTCGGAAAATGTACCGGAAAGCGAAAACACGAAGCGTCAGCCGGCCGAGATGGTGCTCGCCATCGGCGTTCTGGCCTGCGCGTGGCTTCCATGGGTGCGCTACCTCCTGAACGGATTCCTCTACACGAGAGAGAAGATCCTGATCCCGTTTGTTCCGCTCACGGCGCTGCTTGTGGCCGTGCTCCTCAGCAAGATCGTCTCCGGCGAGCTGCCGTTCCGCCGCGTGGCGTGGATTGCCGCCGTGGCAGCGGCTCTCGGTGCAGCGGGATACGTGTTCCGCGGGGACCCGTGGCTTATGGTGCTGTTCCTTGCGGACATCGCGGTTACGGTGGTCCTTCTGAAAATTGCCATTAAGAGGAAGAATCTTCTTCCCATTGCAATCCCGGCTATTGTTGTCGCGATGGTCGTCACCGTCGTCTACTCCGGGATGAAGGAGAACCCGGTTTCCCGCGAGTATGCCAACAAGCTGTACGACTCCGAGCGGGAGAAGGCCATCTTGGGCGTTCTAGCAAGGGATAACGGCCTGTACCGGTTTGCGGATTTCGTGGAAGTGAAATACGGCGTCAACCGCCTTCGCGGGAAGCAGTACCGCTCCACGGGATTTTACTCGTCCCTCAGCAACCTTTCCTACTTAAAGCTCCTGTACGGGGATCTCCGCGCCGCCAACCCGACGGTCAACGACATCTCCTTCACGCCACAGAATGACATTTTCCTTCAGACCCTGTTCGGCGTCCGGTACATCGCGACGGAAACCGTGGCTCCGGCGGGCTACATAAAGATCGAGGGTGCCGGAAGAGGAAACGTGCAGATCTTCGAGAACAGTGATGCGTACTCGCCTGTCTTCGCGGTAAATAAACGCATGTCCCTCCGGGAGTTCCAATCGCTTTCGCCGGCTGACCGGGAGGTGGCGCTTCTCTCCTACGCAGTCACGGAGGAGGACGGGCCGGATGTCTATGTCTCCCCCGTCGAGGACACGGGGATCAAGGCGGATTTCGGCCTGACGCCGGATGGTGACGGAAACATCTGCGTGGCCACCGACCGGAAGACGCAGACATACCGGATCGATATTCCCGATTCTTTGGATAAATACGTCTATATCGTGACCATGAAGATCGCGGAGATGCATCTGCACCGCACGGTGGTGACCGTCAACGGGATCACGAGCGTGCTCTCCGGGGAGGAGAACTCCCGCCCGAACAACAACTTCGACCTGAAGTTTGTGGTTTCCTCCTCGGAACCCTGCAAAGAACTGGTCTTCGAGTTTACCGGGGAAAATGTGGTGATCTCACAGCCCCGTATCCAGCGGGTCAGCATGGATGTGGTGAGGACTGCCGCCGAATCCGTGACGAGAGCTGTGGAGCTCGGAAATCCCCGCAACAACCGGATCACGGGTAAAATTGCCCCGGCGGAGAACGGCGTGCTGATCCTGAGCGTCCCGTATGATGACCACTGGACCATCCGGATTGACGGAAACGAGGTGCCGTATTTCGAGGCGGATCACGGTCTTGTCGGATGTGACATCAGCGCCGGCGCGCACAGCTTTACCATGGAGTATCACGCTCCGGGACGGACCGCCGGGATCATTCTCAGCATCGCGGGATTCCTCGGATGGGTCCTTCTGATGACCATTCCGAGAATTTACCGGCGGAAAATGGCGGCCGCCAAATCATAAAAACGGATATTCCCGGGCATGCCCGGACAAAAAACGGCAGGCACTGGACGGTGCCTGCCGGATTTTACTTATTTAGTGGGTCGTGACCCAGTTGAGCACGCGAAGCGTGCGAAACATAAAACCACCCGCTATGCGGGTGCGCGTTGAACGTTATACAAAAAAATCACCTTTCCGATATAATGAGGTTGTTCAAGCCGAAATTATAGCGAAAGGAAAGGTGATTTTAATGGCCAATAAGGCAAACAGTTTAGCACACACTAC
>JAGCVY010000005.1 GCA_017962105.1 Lachnospiraceae bacterium | reverse complement strand
TCATTGATTCCAATTTCCCCTCTCAGATACTGTTCTACGAGCTGGACCTTTAGTATTGGCTCAATCTTACTTCTTTTGGACATAGAAATACCCCCAAGTAGGTTTTATATTTCAATGTCCTACTTGGGGGTAGCATATCAGGTCAGCGCTTCCTTCTTTTTGCTTTGCGAAGTTTTTCTCTGCGGTTTTTCTTGTGAACAATGGTCATGGCCAGCAGCAGACCGCCCGTTATGAACAGGACAGTAGCACCGATCGGTAACCAGGGGCTTGTGCCGCTTTTCTTGCTGCCGGTGTCTTTCGTAGTGTTCCCGGCGGATTCCGTGGGCTTGGGCGTTTCCGTGGGGGAAGGCTCCGGGATCGGCGTCGGGGTCAGCTGAGGGATTTCCCTGCGGATCTTGGCGCCGCAGTCCGCGCAGGTGTACTCGGCAAGGCCGGGCGCATCCACGGTCGCTTCCGTCACGGATTCATAACTGTCCGGGAAATTGTGGGGCGGAAGCGTGTAGGAATCCCGATAGGTATAACCGCAGGTCTTGCAGGTGTGTTCCGTACAGCCGGGGTTCTCCTTGGAAGCCTCAATGACGACATCCTCATACTGCGGATCGCTGCACATGTGGGGCAGGAGGTTGACGGAGTAATCCTTGCGCTCGTCGCGCTTGAAGTCGTATTTGTTGCCGGAGTCGGTGAATTTCCAGTCCATGACTTCGCCGTAATCCTTGGTGCAGTAAGCGCGGCGGTTGGTGTTGTCCTCGAAAAATGTGATGAAGCCGGTGAGGTTGTTGTCCTTCATGTAACCCTTGCGGTCGAACCGCTTCGGGTAGATGATGTACATTCCGACCATTCCGCCGCTGTGGACGTAACCGTGGTCGGAGATGAAACCTGCAATGGTGATGGTGCAGCCGGCGATATCCGGGTATCCCGCGCCGCAGATGCCGCCGAGATACTGCTCGTCGCGGTGGTCCTTGTCCAGGTCGATGTTCACGAGCGTCACGTCGGAGATGCAGTCCTCGATCGCGGCGTTTCCGTAGCCGATGATGCCACCGACGCCGAACATTTTCCCGTTGTCAACGTCAAGCCGGATCGTGCCGCGGACCTCGCAGCCGGAGATGGTGCTTTCCGAGGCAAATCCCGCGATGCCGCCCAGGAAACAGTCACCGTCGAAGGTCTGTGTATTGTCAAGGCCTGCGAGCCGGACGTTGGTCACGGAGGCATTTTCCAAAATCGCGAAGAGCCCCGCAAAATGCGTGTCGTAGGTCTTGCGGTTGCCGTCGTATGTCACGCGGGTCTCCTGGGAGACCGCCACGGTGTTCAGGTTGAGTATGTAATGTCCGTTTCCGGCAAGCGTTCCCGTGAAGGTGATCGCCGGCCAGGCGACGCCGGCCATGTCGATATCGCACATCAGCGAGTAGGAGCCGGCGGGATTTTCCGCGATCGACAGCAGATCCTCCGCCGTGTAGACCGCCTTCACGGCATCTGCAGCCCCGGTCGTATCTGCGGTTCCGTCATCCTCGGCGGATACGGTTTTGGTGAAACCCGCGCAGAGAACAACGGCAAGCAGAAGAGCAGTGAGAACGGATTTGATCAGTAAACGTTTCATGGAATCCCTCCCTCAGCGGCTGCCCGATAAGATCACGGCACCGCACAACGAATTATATTAACAGATTCGCGGGGAGAAAGCAAGATTTTCCCTTCGGGAAACCCTCCCTCATTCTTCGCCGTTTCTTGTACCGAATTGTTGATTTGAGGCGCGGAAAATGCTATAATAGACGCGGTATCATTTTTCGAAAATGTGCGAAAGGAGGACCCCATGGATTTTACGCATCTGCATGTGCATACCGAGTACAGTCTGCTGGACGGATCGGGCAAGATCAAAGAGATGGTGCACCGTGCGAAGGAGCTCGGAATGGATGCGCTTGCCATCACCGATCACGGCGTGATGTACGGGGTCATCGACTTCTATCGCGCATGCCTCGCCGAGGGGATCAAGCCGGTGATCGGCTGCGAGGTGTATGTGGCGCAGGGCTCCCGGTTTGACAAGACCGGGACCGTCAATGAGAAGCGCTACTACCACATGGTCCTGCTGGCCGAGAACAACACCGGCTACAGGAACCTGATGAAGATCGTCTCCAAGGGGTTTGTGGAAGGCTTCTACTATAAACCCCGCGTGGACTATGAGCTCCTTGAGCAGTACCACGAGGGCCTGATCGCGCTGTCGGCGTGTCTTGCCGGGGAAATCCCGTCCCTGATCCGCATGGGACTCTATGAGGATGCGGTGGCCTGTGCAAAGCATCTGCAGGAGATTTTCGGGGAGGACAATTTCTTCCTTGAGCTGCAGGATCACGGCATTCCGGACCAGAAGCTCGTGAACCAGTCCCTTCTTCGGATGAACAAGGAGACCGGGATCCCGCTTGTGTGCACCAACGATATCCATTACGTCCGGGCAGAGGACTGGGAGGCGCACGATGTGCTGCTCTGTATCCAGACTCAGGCGAAGATCCAGGATGAGGACCGCATGCGCTATGAGGGCGGCCAGTACTACTTAAAGTCCGCGGAGGAGATGGCGGAGCTGTTCCCGTACGCTCCGGAAGCGCTCGCCAACACGAAGAAGATTTCCGACCGGTGCCATGTGGAGATTGAGTTCGGCCACTATAAACTGCCGGTCTTTGAGGTGCCGGAAGGGTACACGGCGTACGAGTATCTGGAGAAGCTGTGCCGGGACGGCCTTAAGGAGCGCTATCCGGACAATTACGCCGAGCACGAAGAGCGCCTGATGTACGAGCTGACCACCATCAAGACCATGGGATTTGTCGACTATTTCCTGATCGTGTGGGATTTCATCCGGTACGCGAAGGAACATGACATCCCGGTGGGACCGGGCCGAGGCAGCGGCGCCGGAAGTATCGTTGCTTATTCTTTGAAGATCACGGACATCGATCCGATCCGGTATTCCCTCATTTTTGAGCGGTTCCTGAATCCGGAGCGGCAGACGATGCCCGATATCGATGTGGACTTCTGCTATGAGAGACGGCAGGAGGTTATCGATTACGTTGTGCGGCGCTACGGGGAGGACCACGTGGTGCAGATCGTCACCTTCGGTACGCTGCAGGCCCGAGGAGTGATCCGTGACGTCGGCCGTGCGATGGATCTGCCGTACGCGCGGGTGGACGCCGTCGCCAAGATGATCCCGATGGAACTCGGGATGAACATCAAAAAGGCGCTCGACATCAGCAAGGAGCTGTCCAACCTGGTTGCGGAGGACGCGGAGATCGCGCGTCTGATCGACTTCGCCCAAAGGCTTGAGGGCCTTCCCAGACACACGTCGATGCATGCCGCGGGAGTGGTTATCGCACCGGCTCCGGCGGACGATCTGGTTCCGTTGTCCCGCTCGGCGGACGGTACCGTCACGACGCAGTACACGATGACCACCCTTGAGGAGTTAGGGCTTCTCAAGATGGATTTCCTGGGGCTTCGCACCCTCACCGTGATCAAGGATGCAGAGGATATGATCCGGGCGGAGGATCCGGCATTTTCCGTAGAAAAACTGACCTATGACGACCCTGCGGTCTACGAGCTCCTTTCCTCCGGCAAGACGGAGGGTGTCTTCCAGTTGGAAAGCGCGGGAATGAAGGCCTTCATGAAGGAGCTGAAGCCGAAATCGCTGGAGGATGTCATCGCAGGCATCAGCCTGTACCGGCCGGGCCCGATGGACTTTATCCCGAAGTACATTGCGGGCAAGGACGATCAGGAGCATATCACTTACGACTGCGAACAGCTTCGGCCGATCCTCGAGTCGACCTACGGCTGTATCGTGTACCAGGAGCAGGTTATGCAGATCGTGCGCGACCTTGCGGGTTACAGCTTCGGACGAAGCGATCTGGTGCGCCGTGCCATGAGCAAGAAGAAGGCGGAGGTTATGGCCAAGGAGCGGCAGAACTTCGTCTTCGGCAACGAGGAGGCCGGGGTTCCCGGATGTGTTGCCAACGGTATCTCGGCGGATGTCGCCAACCGCATCTTCGACGAGATGACAGATTTCGCCAGCTACGCATTTAACAAGTCCCACGCGGCCTGCTACGCCGTGGTCGCCTACCGGACGGCGTACTTAAAGCGCTACTATCCGGCGGAGTTCATGGCGGCTTTGATGACCTCCGTGATCGACAACGGGGACAAGGTCTCGGGATACATCGCCAACCTGCGCCCCATGGGAATCGCGCTGTTGCCGCCCGACATCAACGAGGGCGTTGCGGAGTTCAGCGTCGGACGGACGACGGACGGGAAGAAGGCGATCCGGTACGGCCTTTCGGCGATCCGCGGGCTCGGCACGCAGGTGATCGACGCCATTGTTGCGGAGCGCGGACAGAACGGCCCGTTTACTTCCCTCACCGATTTCATCACAAGGATGAACGGCAGGGAGGCAAACAAGCGGACCATTGAGAATTTCATAAAAGCCGGGGCATTTTCCAATCTCCCGGGAACACGCAAGCAGATGATGCAGGCATATGCCGCCATTATCGATGACGCGGCAGCCGACCGCAAGAAGCAGATGAGCGGGCAGATGTCGCTGTTCGATTTCATGGAACCCGACGAAAAGCCCACGGAAAGCTTCCCGGATTGCGGCGAATTCTCCAAGGAGGAGATCCTGAATTTCGAGAAGGAAGTGCTGGGAATCTATGTGAGCGGACATCCTCTGGAGGCGGATTACGAACTCCTTCAGAAGCAGGTGACGGCGCAGACCATCGACTTCAACCTCGATGAGGAGACCGGCGTCCCGAACGTGAAGGACGGTGAGACCTATGTCATCGGCGGACTTCTCACGGGCGTCACCACGAAGACCACAAGGAGCAATTCCATCATGGCCTTCCTGACGATCGAGGATCTGGTGGGGACGGCGGAGGTCCTGGTGTTCCCGAAGGACTACGAGAAGAACCGTTCACGCTTTGTCCCGGACAGCAAGATTCTCCTGATGGGAAGGGCGAGCGTGGAGGAAGACAAGCCCGCGAAGCTGATCTTCTCCCGCATCTGTTCCTTTGCGGAGGTCCCCAGAAAGCTTTGGGTGAGATACGCCGATGTGGCGGAGTGCGAAGCGGATTTCGCCCATCTGCAGGAGCTGGTCGAGGGAAGCGACGGCAACGTTCCGGTAGCGGCGGTGTGCGTTGCGGAGAAACAGGTCCGCAATCTTCCGAGGGGCATCATGATCAACCCCGAGGACGGGACGCTTCAGCGGCTTAAGAAGGAATACGGGGAAGACAGGGTTGCATTTACCTACCGCAATGCTTTTGAGCGGTTTTCGTCGTGATAACGACAATACAGAAATACGATAGGGGCGGTCGCAGGGCGCTGCCCGATGGAGGTTACCATGGGTTTGTTTAAAGGAAAGAAAGAGGGAACAATGACGATCGGCGTGCTCACCAGCGGCGGCGACGCACCCGGAATGAACGCGGCGGTTCGTGCAGTAGTCCGTACCGCAGTACACGCGGGGATGAAGGTGAAGGGTATCCGCCGAGGATATTCGGGCCTTCTCGAGGAGGATTTCATCGACATGGAGACGCGCACCGTGGCGGATATCATCCAGCGCGGCGGTACCATTCTCTACACGGCGAGATGCCCTGAGATGATGCGTCCGGAAGGACCGGAGAAGGCGGCGTACATTTGCCGGAAGAATGGGATCGATGCGCTTGTGGTCATCGGCGGCGACGGCTCGTACCGCGGCGCTTTGGAAATCTCCAAGCACGGGATCAACGTCATTGTCATCCCGGGAACCATCGACCTCGACGTCGCGAGCTCCGACTATACCATCGGTTTTGATACCGCGTTAAATACGGCTATGGACGCCATCGACCGCGTCCGCGACACCTCGGCATCCCATGAGCGCTGCAGTATCATCGAGGTTATGGGACGAAAGGCCGGTCACATCGCCCTGTGGTGCGGTATCGCCAACGGCGCCGAGGAAATCCTGATCCCCGAGCGTTACGACTACGAGGAACAGGCGATCATCGACCGTATTGCCGAGCGCAAGAAACTCGGAAAGAAACTCCATATTATCATCAACGCAGAGGGAGTCGGCGACTCGAACGGTATGGCAAAACGTATCGAGGCAGCTACGGGACTGGAAACCCGCGCTACCATCATCGGATATATCCAGCGCGGCGGAAGTCCTACCTGCCGTGACCGCGTCTTCGCTTCGGCGATGGGCTCCCGCGCGGTAGATATCCTTCTCGACGGCGCTTCCAATCGTGCCGTCTGCTTCCGGAACGGTGAATTCTGTGACATCGATCTTGCGGAGGCGATCGCGATGAAGAAGGATATCGACACGTCTCTTTGGGATATATCCAGAAAGCTGTGCAGATAATGCTGTTGTTTACAAGAAATTTTAAGAAGAATCAGGCCGTTGAGCTTCCGCCCTCGTATCTGAACGGGCAGGATGTCGGCGTGATGAAGGATATGAAGTACGGCTTCTTCACCGTGGGAGATGTGGGCTGCGGCGCCCTTGCGCTGTACAACGCCATGATCTACAAGGGTCTTGAACCGAGCCTTCCGAAGATCATCCGGTACCTGGAGAGGACCTCTGCGCCCTTCGGAGCGAAGTTCGGAACGTTTCCGTACGCCATGGGGATCGCTTTGCGCCGCTTCGGCATAAAGAACAAGATGACATTTTCCTTCAAAAAGCTTTCCGAGGCTGACGCCTGCCTGATCGCCTACTGGGTCAAACGCCCGATCTTCAGCGGTGGACACTTTGTGTTCAGCGTCAAGCAGGAGGACGGAACCTACATGGTATACAACCGGTGGAGCAACGTCTCGGAACCCCGCAACTGCAAGACGCTTCGCGAGGTTGTGAAGAAACATTGCCTGATGGTGGGGTACATTTTGAAATAACGGAACCGGCTGAGATCCCGGTTCTGCCTTGCGTATGAAAAAGAAGCACACTAAGAGTTGGATTGCGGCGGTCTTGTCGGCGTTGATACTGGCAGGACTGTTGCTTATGTTCGGGCTTGGATTGTTCGGCGGGGAAAAACCGGGGGTGACCGCGGCATCTCCGACCGAAGCGGCACCGACAGAAAACATAACGCCCACGGAAGCTGTGACCCTGACGGAAGCTGTAACGCCCACGGCAACGGCAATGCCAACAGAGACCGTGACGCCCACACCCGGGGGGAAAACTTCGACAGAGACGGAAAATCCTCCGCTCGAGACGGCGGTGTACTGCTTAAACGTCGGGGAGGGGAGCAGCACGTTGTTCTGCTCCGGCACGACCGCTGTCCTGATCGACGGCGGCGACGCGCGGACATCCTCCTACGTGGTCGGATTTCTCAAGGGACTGGGAATCCGAAGACTGCAGCTGGTAGTTGCAACCCACTATGACAGCGACCATATCAGCGGCCTTGTCGGGGCGATGTCGGCGTTTGCGGTTGACGAGGTCTGGGGACCCGATTATGAGGGGGACACAAAGACGTATAACTCCTTTGCCGAGATGATCGGCAAGCGGAACATCCCGTGGACGAAGGTGAAGGACGGACAGAGGTTCGCCTCAGACGGCTGCAGGGTCACGGTGCTGGCGTCGTCGGTTCCCGAACCCCTGCGAAACGGCGCGGATGACGGTGCTGAGGATGGAACGCCGGAGGGAAACCGCGAGACCGGGGAGGACACATCCCTTGCGCTTCGGGTGACACTTGACAACGTGAGTATACTTGTTATGGGCGATTCCGGCGCGGCAAGAGAGCGGGCGCTGGTGAAGAAGGGCGCCGTGGAGCAGTATGACATTTTCCTTGTCAATCACCACGGAAGCCGGTACTCCAACACGGCGGAGCTGCTGAACGCAGCACGGCCGCGGTACGCAGTCATCTCCGTCGGGACCAACGATTACGGCCATCCCGCGAAGGAGTGTATCGACAGACTTGTGGAGTGCGGAGCGGGCATTTTCCGGACCGACCTGCAGGGAACGGTCACGCTGGCCGTGGAGGGAAGCACGGTGCGTGCGGACAGAGCGGTGCTCACGGACCCGTACGAGCATCCGGGCGGCGATGATGTGCAGACGGTCGAGCATCCGGCGGATGTCTCTTATATTTTGAACGGAAATTCGATGGTGTACCACCTGCCGACCTGTGTGAATACGGCAGGCGTGATGCGCCGGAACTGGTTTTATTTCTACGGGACCGCAGAGGAGGCGGAGGAGCTCGGCTACCGGCCGTGCGGAACCTGCATCGGAAAGCATTAGGCGACGGAGGTGTTGATGGAAGATAACGAGTTGAAACAGAACGGGCTGCCGGAGGAGACTGTGGACGAGGTCGTGGATGAGGTCGCGGATGAGGTCGCGGAGACCGCGTTGGAGGAGAAACCTGCGGCGAAGCCGACCGACGGAAAGAAGACCGAGGAGGAGCCTGAGGCGGAAAATGAAGCCCGCTGCGACGAGGCCCTTCTCACCGAGAAATTCTGCCTCACGTATACGCTTCGGTTCAAGGATCTGGCGAAGTTTAACCTGCGGTATTCGCTGCTGGGCTTCAGCAACCTTGTGTTCTGGATTGTGCTGATCCTCGGGCTGGCGTACCTGGTAACCTCGTGGACCGCACTGGGCGCGCAGAAGCGGGCGCTGACGATCGTGCTGCTCGTTTTCCTGCTTTGGTACGTGCCGATCCGGGCGCTGATCAACGCGGCGAAGAGCGCGGCGTATCTCAGAAACCAAAGCACGCCGACAGAGTACCATGTGTGTCAGGACGGATTTGTCATCTGCCAGGAAGGGCAGCGGGGTCTGTTGGAGTACAATAAGATCAGCCGGCTGAAGGAGACGAAGACGACGCTTTATGCGTATGTGTTCCGCAACAGCGGGTTTATCTTCCCGAAGGATATTGTCGGGGATCGATATGAGGAGCTGCGGGCAATCTTGCAGGCCCGGGCAGGGAAGCAGTAAGGACGGGATAGTATGACGGTAGAGAGTTTCAGCGCGGAAGAGACCTTTCACTACGGGCAGATGCTCGGGGAAAAGGTGCCGGCGGGATCCGTGATCTGTTTGAACGGGGATCTCGGCGTGGGCAAGACAGTGTTCGTGAAGGGGGTTGCGAAGGGCTTGGGCATCACCGAGCCGGTCAGCAGTCCGACGTTTACGATCGTGCAGGAATACCGGGAAGGGCGCATTCCGCTGTTTCATTTTGATGTGTACCGGATCGACGATCCGGAGGAGATGTACGAGATCGGGTACGAGGAGTATTTCTACGGCGACGGCGTCTGCCTGATCGAGTGGGCGGACCGCATCCGGGAACTGATCCCCGGGGAGGCGGCACAGGTGACGATCGAGAAGGATCTCGATCAGGGCGTTTCGTACCGCCGGATCACGATAGAGTTTGGAGGCAAATGTGAGAATTCTTGCGATTGACAGTTCGGCTCAGGTAGCGTCTGTTGCGTTGCTCTCGGAGGATGCAGTGCTTGCAGAGTACTCCGTGGATTACCGCAAGACACACTCACAGACGCTGCTGCCGATGATTGATGAGGTTCTCCGCATGACGGAGACGGTGAAGGAAGACATCACTGCGATCGCCGTGGCGGCAGGTCCGGGATCCTTCACGGGACTGCGCATCGGTGCGGCTACGGTGAAGGGCCTTGCCATGGTTTGGAACGTGCCGGTTATCCCGGTGTCAACCATCGCGGGTATCGCCGCCAACTTCGCGGGGAGCGGCGACATCGTGTGTCCGCTCATGGATGCGAGACGCGGACAGGTATACACGGGAGCCTACGGTTTTAACGGTTCTACTATCGTAGAATACATCCCCGACACCTGCATTACCATCGGTCCTTTGATGGAGAAGGTGAACGAACTCGGGCGGAAGGTGATATTTGCCGGGGACGCGTATGCGGTTTTCCGTGAAGCGATCGAGAAGGGTGTGACGGTGCCTTACGAATTTGCACCGATCCACCGCGCAAAGCAGAATGCGGCTTCGGTGGGATGGCTCGGATCGGCATTGTACAAGGAAGGAAAGACCGTGAGCGCGGAGGCGTTCGTTCCGACATATCTGCGGATTTCACAGGCGGAGCGGGAGCGCGCAGAGCGGCTGGAAGGGTCCGCGGACACCTGAGAGCGCTGCGGAAATACAGGAGAAACCGTTTGGAAACAACGAAACTGACAACGGAACCGGCGTGCAATACACCGTGGACGGCAGTCACCGTCACGGAGGAGGACATTCCGCAGATCGCCGAACTGGAGCGGATCTGCTTCTCCGACCCCTGGAGCGAAGATGTCTTGCGGGAGTCGGCGGAAAATCCTCTCTACCGTTTCGTCGCAGTGAAGGACGGAACGAAGGTACTGGGGTATGCCGGGATGTTTCTGACAATCCCCGAGGCGCAGATTGCCAACATCGCCGTCTCCCCGGCGGCGAGACGAAGAGGGATCGGGAGGTTCCTTATCCGGGGACTGGTCCGGGAGGCCGTGGAGGCCGGCGCGGAGGTCATGTTCCTCGAGGTGCGGGAGCATAACACGGGAGCAATCGCCCTGTACGAACAGGAAGGGTTCGTCCTTGTGGGGATGCGGAAGAACTACTACGACAACCCGCAGGAGAACGGGTTTATTTATCGGAGGATCTTATGTTAGAGGTATGCCTGTTGGGAACCAGCGGAATGATGCCCCTGCCGGGGCGCTTTCTGACTTCGTGCCTGACGAGATACAACGGATTCGGGCTGCTGATCGATTGCGGGGAAGGCACACAGGTCGCTCTGCGCAAGCGCGGCTTCAGCTGTCATGACATCGACACCATCCTGATCACCCACGCCCACGGCGACCATGTGAGCGGTCTGCCGGGACTTCTTCTGTCCATGGGCAACGCGGACCGGACGGAGCCGGTCACCCTGATCGGTCCGAAGGGGATTACCGCGGTGGTCAACGCGCTTCGCGTCATTGCGCCGGAGCTGCCCTTTGAACTGCAGATACAGGAACTGACACAGCCCTTTGAGACGATTCCCTGCAGGGAATATACGATCGAGGCCTTCAAGGTCAACCACAACATTATCTGCTACGGGTATTCCCTGGTGATCCGCAGACAGGGACGGTTCCAGCCGGAGAAGGCAGCGGCCAACGAGGTTCCCATGAGCATGTGGAACCGGCTGCAGAAGGGACAGACCATCACGGAAAATGGTGTCACCTACACGCCGGACATGATCCTCGGGCCGGAGCGGAAGGGACTGAAACTCACGTACTGTACCGATTCGAGACCCACGGGTTCCATCGTGGACTCGGCTTTTCATGCGGATCTCTTCATCTGTGAGGGCATGTACGGCGAGCCCGGATCGGAGAAGAAGGCGAGAGAGCACCGGCACATGACATTTGCCGAGGCTGCAACGATGGCGAAGGAAGCCGAAGTCCGCGAACTGTGGCTCACCCATTACAGCCCCTCGCTGGTACATCCGGAGCAGTATGTAAATACGGCGCGGGAGATTTTCCCCAACACCCTTGCCTGCCGCGACGGGCAGTTTGTCGATCTGATGTTTGATGAAAACGAATAAGGTTCGGAAGGAATACGAATGAAACCTACCTATATACTGGCAATTGAATCCTCCTGCGATGAGACGGCGGCAGCGGTTGTGCGCAACGGCCGTGAGGTTCTGTCGAACATCATCTCGTCGCAGATCGCGCTGCACACCCTTTACGGCGGCGTGGTCCCGGAGATTGCCTCGAGGAAACATATCGAGAAGATCAACCCCGTCATCACCGAGGCGCTCGCGAAGGCGGGCATGACTCTCGAGGAAATGGACGCCATCGCGGTTACCTACGGGCCCGGTCTGGTCGGGTCTCTTCTGGTGGGAGTCGCCGAGGCGAAGGCTATTGCGTATGCGGCGGGAAAGCCGTTGATCGGCGTGCACCACATCGAGGGCCATGTGTCGGCCAACTACATTTCCCACCCGGAGCTGGAACCGCCGTTTCTGTGTCTTGTGGTGTCCGGCGGTCACACGCACATCGTGATGGTGGAGGACTACGGAACCTACCGTATCATCGGGCGCACCCATGACGATGCGGCGGGGGAGGCTTACGATAAGATTGCTCGCGCCATCGGTCTGGGATATCCCGGAGGGCCGAAGGTGGACGCCCTTGCAAAACAGGGAGATCCGGAGGCGATCGCCTTCCCGAGGGCTCACATCGAGGACTGCCCGTACGATTTCAGCTTCAGTGGCTTAAAGTCGGCGGTTTTGAACTATATCAACATCGAGAAGATGAAGCTGCGGGACGCGGCCAAGACGAAGGCGGAGAATGAGTCCTCCGATTCGAAGCCCGCGCCTGTGCTTACGAAACACGGTGTGCCTACCGGCGGCGAGACGGAGGGAACCGAACGCTGTCCGGAGGTATTTTCCGACGGAACCACCAAGGCGGATCTCGCGGCGTCCTTTCAGGCAGCCGTGGTGGATGTTCTGGTGACGCGGACCATCGCAGCGGCGAAGGCCCAGGGCGTGAACACCGTGGCGATCGCCGGCGGCGTGGCTTCCAACTCCGCGCTTCGGAACCGCATGCGCGAGGTCGGAGAGGCAAACGGCATGAAGGTTCTTTACCCGGAGCCGGTTTTGTGTACGGACAACGCAGCCATGATCGGTGCGGCAGCCTACTATGAATTCCTCCGCGGCAACACGGCGGACCTGACCCTCAATGCGGTGCCGGGGCTCCGTCTCGGGGAGCGATGAAACGCGTCTTTTTTCTGTGCCCGATTTACACGAAAAGTGCTTGACAAGGGTTGTCTCTTGTGGTACTTTAGTATTCGCGTTCTTTGGAGAGTTGGCCGAGTGGTTTAAGGCGCCGGTCTTGAAAACCGGTGATTCCGAAAGGAACCGTGGGTTCGAATCCCACATTCTCCGTTTCGGTTAATCTCCAAGACACGAAGGGGAGCAACTGTATAATTTCATAGAGAGTAAGTAACTCGGCTGTCCAAAAGACTGCAGTCGAGGCTTCACCATATGGAGAAGTACCCAAGAGGCTGAAGGGACACCCCTGGAAAGGGTGCAGGCCGTTGATAGCGGTGCGAGGGTTCAAATCCCTCCTTCTCCGTCAGGAGTTCTGTCGTTTCCGGCAGGACTCCTTTTTCGTTTTCCGGGGACGAAAAAACTGCTGCATCCGCCATAATATGCGACATTCACAAAAAACGACGGAAAATGCCCGTGATCCTTTACGCTACAGACCTTGACAACCGCCCGGGTTTGCGTTATGATTTCCTCGAACTTCGGGGCGGGGTGTGATTCCCCACCGGCGGTACAGCCCGCGAGCGCAACAGCGCAGAACCGGTGAGATTCCGGTGCCGACAGTAGAGTCTGGATGATAGAAGTCGATTCTTTTTTCGTGTGATATCGATGAATTGCCGCCCCGCGGAGGAATCTGCGGGGCTTCTTTGTGCTTAAGACAGCGGACACAAACAGGAAAGGGACGCAGGCCATGTCGGAACAGGATTACATGCGAAGAGCCATCGCGCTGGCAGGACTCGGCGCCGGTTGGGCGGCGCCCAACCCGATGGTCGGTGCCGTGATCGTCAAGGACGGACGGGTGATCGGCGAGGGTTACCACAAGAGGTACGGTGGACTGCACGCGGAGCGGGAGGCAATCGCATCTCTCACGGAATCCGCGGAGGGCGCGACCATCTACGTAACGCTGGAGCCCTGCTGCCACTACGGGCACCAGCCCCCCTGCACGGAAGCCATCCTTGCCAACGGGATCCGCCGCGTGGTCATTGGCTCGCGGGATCCGAACCCGCTGGTGGCCGGCAAGGGAGCCGCGATCCTTCGGGAACACGGTGTCGAGGTTACGGAGGATTTCCTCCGGGCGGAGTGCGATTCCCTCAATCCGGATTTCTTCCGCTTTATCACAACGAAACTGCCCTATGTCGTCGTCAAATACGCCATGACCCTCGACGGGAAGATCGCCTCCCGCACCGGTGCCTCCAAGTGGATTACCGGGGAGACGGCGAGGGAGCATGTCCATCGCATGAGGGGACGTTACGCGGCCATCCTCGCGGGGATCGGTACGGTCCTTGCGGACGACCCGATGCTCAACTGCAGGATCCCGGACTCCCATCAGCCCCTGCGGGTTGTGGTGGATTCGAATCTGCGGATCCCCGTGGAGAATCAGCTGGTGCGGAGCGCGAAGGAGTTTCCGCTTCTTATTGCGGCTGCGAATGTGACGGAGGAGAAGCGGCAGGTTCTTGAGGCAGCCGGGGCAGAGGTTGTCTGTGTGCCCGGGACCGACGGAAGAGTTGACCTTGGGGCCCTTATGAAGCTTCTCGGGGACCGCTCCGTGAGCAGTGTGCTGGCGGAAGGCGGCGGGGAGATCCATGAGGCGCTGCTGCGGGCAGGAGTTGTGAACCATGTGATGGCGTATGTCGCACCGATGTTGATGGGCGGCCGTGACGCCAAGAGCCCCATCGAGGGCCTTGGGGCGGAGAATCCGCAGACGGCGGTGAGACTTTGCAACCGCAGGGTCACCGAGCTCGGTGAGGACATTTTGCTGGAGTACGATGTAAAGGAAGTAACGGAGTAGCGTATGTTTACCGGAATTGTGGAAGAAGTCGGAACGGTGCGGCAGGTGATCGCCGGAAGCCGCTCCGGGGAAATAGCAATCCGTGCGAAGAAGGTTTTGGAGGGCACGAAGATCGGTGATTCCATCGCCGTGAACGGCGTGTGTCTCACGGTAACAAGCCTATCGCCGGACGGATTTACCGCGGATGTCATGCCGGAGACGCTCCGGCGCAGCAACCTCGGCAGACTGCAGAACGGAAGCCCCGTGGATCTGGAGAGGGCGATGCCCGCGGACGGACGGTTCGGCGGACACATCGTGTCCGGCCACATCGACGGCACCGGCACGATCGCGCGGATGAGCCGCGAGGACAATGCCGTTCTGGTGACCATCGCGGCACCTGCGGAGCTGCTTGCGCTGGTGGTTGAGAAGGGTTCCATCGCCATCGACGGCATCAGCCTGACGGTCGCTTCCGTGACAACGGCGGACTTTACGGTGTCCATCATCCCCCACACGGCGGAGGAGACGGTTCTTCTGCGGAAGATGCAGGGCGACACCGTCAATCTGGAGACCGACATCATCGGCAAATACGTTCAGAAGCTTCTGCAGCGGACGGATCCCGCCAAGCCTGCAAAGGAGACCGTGACCATGGATTTCCTTGCGGATCACGGATTCCTGTAAGGTTTCGGCTGGCTTGCAGAGACACATTTTCCGAAGAGTGATAACGAAATCGAGGTGAAATCCGATGGATTTTCAATACAATACCATTCCCGAGGCCATTGAGGCCCTTAAGGCGGGCAAGCTGATCCTGTGTACCGACGATCCCGACCGGGAGAACGAGGGCGACCTGATCTGCGCTGCCCAGTTCGCGACCACCGCCAACGTCAACTTCATGGCACAGTACGGCCGCGGGCTGATCTGTATGCCGCTGTCCGTGGACATCGCGAGAAGGCTGAATCTTCCGCAGATGGTGTCGGAAAATACGGACAACCACTGCACGGCATTTACCGTATCCATAGACCACGTGAACACTACCACCGGCATCTCCGCGGAGGAGCGGGGGTTCACCTGCAGAGCCTGCGCGGATCCGGCGACGAAGCCGGAGGATCTGCGAAGACCGGGCCATGTGTTCCCGCTGGTGGCAAAGTACGGCGGCGTTTTGGCGAGAAACGGCCACACGGAGGCCACCGTGGATCTGTGCCGGCTGGCCGGACTCACGGAGTGCGGGCTTTGCTGCGAGATCATGCGGGATGACGGAACCATGATGCGGACCCCGGAGCTGCAGGAGATGGCGAAGAAACACGATCTGTGTTTCATCACCATCCGCGATCTGCAGAACTACCTTCGCCGCTATGAGAACCATATGCAGCGGGCCGCGGAGGCCAAGCTTCCGACGGAGTACGGCGAGTTCACGATCTGCGGGTTCGTGAACGATATCACCGGCGAGCATCACGTGGCGCTGGTGTGCGGCGACATCGGGGACGGCGAGAACATTCTCTGCCGCGTCCATTCGGAGTGCCTGACCGGCGACGTCTTCGGGTCGGCGAGATGCGACTGCGGCGAGCAGCTGCACACGGCGATGCGTATGGTGCAGAAGGAAGGCAGGGGGATCATCCTCTATATGCGTCAGGAAGGCCGGGGCATCGGTCTGATCAACAAACTGAAGGCGTACGAACTGCAGGAGATCGGATACGACACCGTGGATGCGAACTTAAAACTCGGATTTGAGGCGGATCTCCGGGAGTACTGGAGCGGAGCGCAGATCCTCCAGAACCTCGGCGTCAAATCCCTGCGGCTCCTCACCAACAATCCGAGCAAGATTTACGGGTTGGAGGGCTTCAACTTTGAAATCAAGGAGCGCGTGCCGATCGAGATTGCGCCGGGGCGCTACGATCTGCGGTACATGAAGACCAAGCAGGACCGGATGGGACACATTTTCCGGGAGATCAAGCTGGACTGATGTGAACCCGGACGGATGTCAGAGAATACAGACAAGACAGAAAGTTCAGACAATACAGACATTTCAGATAATATAAAAACAAATCAGGAGGATTGGTAACATGGGCATTCACATGCTGGAAGGTCAGGTCGTTGCCACCAAGGGCATGAAGGTAGGAATTGTGGCGTCGAGATTCAACGCGTTTATCGTGCAGAAGCTTCTCGACGGTGCAGTGGACGGACTGGTCCGTCACGGCGTAGAGGAGGAGAACATTGACGCGGCGTGGGTTCCGGGTGCGTTCGAGATCCCGCTTGTGGCGCAGAAGATGGCCAAGAGCGGGAAGTACGACGCTGTCATCTGTGTCGGTGCGGTGATCCGCGGATCGACCTCGCACTACGAGCTTGTCGTAAATGAGACGGCGAAGGGCATTGCACAGGCAGGACTCGCCAGCGGCGTGCCGGTTCTGTTCGGCGTTATTACGACGGAAAATATTGAGCAGGCCATTGAGCGCGCGGGCTCCAAGGCGGGCAACAAGGGCTATGACTGCGCTCTCAGCGCCATTGAGATGGTGAACCTGATCGGTCAGGTGTGATCCGGGAACAAACCCACTTACGAGAGGGGGCGGTAGTTTGAAACGATTGGTTGTAAAACTGAAAGAACAGGCGAAGAAGCTGTGGGACCGCAGGGTGGTCGCGCTGTTCATTTTCGTGTTTTATCTCATGGTCGGATTTGCGATCCTGATGGTTCGCATGAGCCGGATGAAGGTCCGCGTGTCGCAGGAATTTTCCGGGAAGCTCGCGGAAGCCTGTGCGGCGGAGCTCCGCAGTATGGTTGCGTTCGTCGGCCTTTACCTGGTCATCGGCCTTGTGGTGTATTACATCATCCAGATGATCTGGGCGTACAACCAGCGGAAGAACAATGCGCTGATCAACAAGGTGGAGAACCTTTTGATGGACGCGGCGTACAAGCCGGAGAATTTTCAGGTGGCCATGGAGGAGCTTAACCGTTACTGCAGTTCCTCGGTGACGGCGCTTGTGTATGAGGAGGACGACACCCACAAGACGAAGATCATCGGCGATGCGGAGATGCGGCGGGGAATCTACAGCGCGGCGCACGAGCGGCGCCTGGATTTGTATGCCTGCGCGGCAGCCTATCCCGACGGAGCGATCATCCGGCCCACGAAGAAGATCAAGAGGGATTTTCCGCTCACCTATGAGTACATGGAAAAATACCACGCGGACAATCTTGTCCTGGTGCCGGTGTACGGCACGGACGGAACGGTTCGCGATGTTGCCGGAATGGCGAATTCCCAAAGACCGCGGTATGCCCTTGAGCTGCTTCGTACGCTGGCATGTCCGATGTCTCTGTCCATGCACAACTACCGGTATTTTACGGTGGTGAAGAACTCCGGGACAACGGATGCGCTGACCGGTCTTCAGAACCGTCTGGCCTTCGACCGCTGGATGGCTGAGGTCAATCCTGTGGGAATGATCCGTCTCGGCTGTGTATACATCGATGTCAACGAACTGCATACGATCAACAACCGCGACGGCCATGAGGCCGGCGACCGCATGCTGATCGAGATCGCCCAGCTTCTTCTGGCGCAGTTTGCGGTGGATACGGTGTACCGCATCGGCGGCGACGAGTTTGTGGTTGTCTCCGAGAAGATGGAGAAGAAGGAACTGGAATCCCGGATGTCCATGGTCGACCGGATCCTGGACCAGCGAAACTACTATATTTCCTACGGATTGGCGTGGGAGACGGAAAATATCGATCCCAAGGAGCTTGTTCACATCGCCGAGGAGCGTATGTATGAGGCGAAGTTCCTCTACTATCAGCGCAAGGAGCAGCGCAACCTCGTTGCAATGCCGGAAGCCGAGATGGTGCGTGGCGAGATTTCCGAGGAGGCGGAGCGCACCTTCACAAACATCGCGTGGTCCCATTTCCGCGGTGTGTTCGAGGTAGATCCGATCACCGATACCGTCAAGTGCCTCTTCCTTCCCAACTATTTCGAGGACGTTTTGCAGAAGAACGGCGGATCGTTCCGCAAGGCCTGCTACGCCTACATGGAAGCGATGGTGGACAAAGCCTACTTCCGTGCGATCGATGAATTCTTCAACTATGCGCAGATCATGCAGATGCTCGACCGCGGCGAGGAGCCGGTGGTGCGGTACCGCCGCATCGACGGGCAGGGCATCGCGGTTCGCGTGTATCCTCTCGAGAACTACACGGTGACCAGGCATATGCTGTGGATCCTGGAGACCATCAACTAGAGAAGCGCCGGTGGGAACGAAGACGCGAAAAAAAGGGCTTGACATAACAACAGGCAATACCATAATATGGTTGTTGTCACGGGGCATTAGCGCAGTGGGAGCGCACAACACTGGCAGTGTTGGGGTCACGGGTTCAAGTCCCGTATGCTCCATATAACACGGGCCTCCGCAGTTTGCGGAGGCCCGTGCTGTTTATTTCTATCTGATCAGGTCGCTCAGCTTCTTACCGGCGAAGAAGTTGTGGACCATCTCGTCGTACTCCACCCACATCGGGAGAGTCTGGCAGGCCTGACGTCTGGGGCATTCGTAGGCCGGATCGGCGATGCAGACCACCGGCGCGAGAGTGCCCTCCATCAGCTCGAGAACTTCGCTGATGGTGTATTCCTCGGGCTTGCGGCACAGCTTGTAGCCGCCACCCTTGCCGCTTGCACCGGTCAGGAGATTTCCGGCGACCAGGTCCTTTACGATGATCTCAAGGTATTTCTTGGATATTCCCTGCCGCTCGGCGATATCCTTAAGGGGTATATAGTGCCCGTTGTCATGCTCTGCAAGATCCAGCAGTACGCGGATCGCGTAGCGTCCTTTTGTGGAAATCATTGGCGTCTCTCCTCCATTTTCCGAATCGGGATTGCCCTGAAACAAGGTGTGTTTCGGCGTTTCACCTATTATACCACGGGGTAAGTAGGTAAATCAAGAATGAAATTTGCAAATTACCTATTGACACGGTAGGTAAATGGGTGTATGATGCACCTGCTGATAACAAAAACATAAGGAGACTTTCTATGATATATGCAGACAACGCTGCGACGACGCGCATGAGCGACGCGGCTTTGAAAACGCTGATTGAACTTTCAAAGGAGACGTACGGCAATGCGTCGAGCCTTTACACCCTCGGCCAGCGGGCCAAGGAAGTGTTGGAGAAGGCACGGGCTGATGTGGCGGAGGCGATCCATGCACAGCCCCGTGAGATCCTTTTCACATCCGGCGGAAGCGAGGCGGACAATCAGGCGATCCGCTCGGCAGCGGCGCTTGGGAAGGCAAAGGGCAAGACTCATATCGTTTCCAGTGCGTTTGAGCATCACGCAGTGCTGCACACCCTCGCAAAGCTTGAGAAGGAAGGCTTCACCGTGACGCTTCTTCCCGTGCACGGGGACGGCTTGGTCCGCCCGCAGGAAGTGGAGGAGGCGATCCGCGAGGACACCTGCCTTGTCACGATCATGTATGCGAACAACGAGATCGGAACGATCCAGCCCATCCGCGAGATCGGCGCGATCTGCCATGCAAAGGGCGTTCTGTTCCACACCGACGCCGTGCAGGCGATCGGGCACATCCCGGTGGACGTTGAACTCGACAATATCGATATGCTTTCGGCCTCGGCACACAAGTTCCACGGCCCGAAGGGCAGCGGCTTTCTGTACGCCAGAAAGGGTATCCGCCTGACGAATCTGATCGAAGGCGGCGCTCAGGAGCGCGGCAGGCGTGCGGGTACGGAAAATGTCCCCGGTCTCGCGGCGATGGCAACCGCCCTTTCGGAGGCGGAGGCTGCCCTGGAGGAGAGGGCAGTCGTGACAGCTGCCAAGAGAGACAGACTGATCCAAGGCCTTTCGGAGATCCCTCACTCGGCACTCAACGGTGACGCGAAGAAGCGCCTGCCGTCCAACGTGAATTTCTGCTTTGAGGGAATTGAAGGAGAATCGCTATTGCTCCTTCTGGACGATCGCGGGATCGCCGCATCCTCCGGTAGTGCGTGCACATCCGGTTCCCTGGATCCGAGCCATGTGCTTCTCGCCATCGGGCGCGTTCACGATGTGGCACACGGGTCGCTTCGCTTAAGCATCAGCGACGATATCACGGATGAGGAAGTGGACTACATTGTCAGAAACGTTCGTGAAGTAGTAGAATATCTGCGCGGTTTCTCGCCGATCTGGCGGGATCTGTGCGCGGGCAAGAAGGAGTTTATCCTGTAAGGAAATCCTGCAGGAACAGTATAAAGGAACCGTTATCGGAAACAAGGAGGACAGTCATGGCATTATACAGCGACAAAGTTATGGACCATTTCCGCAATCCGCGCAACGTGGGCGTGATTGAGGATGCGAACGGCATCGGTGAAGTCGGAAACGCCAAGTGCGGCGACATCATGAAGATGTATCTGAAGATTGAGAACGATATTATCGAGGACGTCAAATTCGAGACCTTCGGTTGCGGCAGCGCGATCGCGTCGAGCTCGATGGCGACGGAGATGATCAAGGGCAAGCCGGTGTCCGAGGCGATGCAGCTGACCAACAAGGCGGTTGCCGAGGCTTTGGACGGGCTGCCGGATTACAAGATGCACTGTTCGGTGCTTGCGGAGGAGGCAATCCGCTCGGCACTCGAGGACTATCAGAAGAAAAAGGAAGCCATTGACACAGTGGGCGAATAAGAATAGAATAGGGAAAACCCAAAGAAAGGGAACGGAAAGTTCTTTGCAGGTAACATCACATGGTTAAGGAAAAGACAAAACAGATACTTTTGTACACGCCGCTTCGGGAGAGCAATCAGGTGCTCTGGCTCACGGTGACGGCAATGTTCATGGCAATCAATATCGTGCTTGCCACAATGGGCATTCCGGTACCCGGAGGGGCGTTGTACCTCTGTGATGTGATCATCTGCACGGCCGCAATCCTTTTGGATCCCCTCGGAGCGTTTCTTGTGGGCGGCGTCGGATCCTTCATCGGCGACTGCTTTTTCTATCCGGCAGCGATGTTTGTAACGCTGGTTACGCACGGGCTTCAGGCGGTTGTGATTTCCCTGATCGTGCATGGGGATAAAACAGGAAGACCGAAGTTCCGCCGTTCCCTGATCGCGGTGCTGGTCGGGGCCGTGATCATGGTTACCGGTTATACCCTCGGCAAAGCGTTCGTGTACGGAAACTGCACCCTCGTGTTTGCCGTTGTGAACAGCCAGTTCGAGATCGCGCAGGCAATGATCGGCGTCGTGCTTTCGCTAGTGCTTTGCTACCGCGGAAACTTGTTTCGCATTTTCCGAAGAGAGCTGCGGACGGAGGAGACGGTTGCTTCCGGAAAGAACGGCAGAAACTGAGACAGAAAAGAATTTTCGGAAAATTTTAAAATACCTATTGACATAGTAGGTAAATGGTGTTATGATGCACCCATCACAAAGCGGAACACAAATCCGCAGAGATAATCGATCGGAAAGGAGAACGAACATGAACGCATTTACGAATCGTACTGCAGCTAACTACATGTGGTGTTGTCGAATGCGTAACTCCCGGGCAGGTTCCATGGCCGGTGCGTTCGTGTGCGCTTCCGAACGCCCTGTACACAGACGATGTTGTCAGTGACATCGGTTGTTAATAAAGCCATGTGCCCGGGAGCTTCCCTGTGAAGACCTCCGGGTTTTTTTATTGCCGGAGAGTAATCAGGCCGGAAACGGTACGGCGGACCGAAGCGAACGACAGACTCGGAGATCAAACAATTTAAACGAGTCAAACAGATCAAAAACATCAAACAAATCAAAAACAAAAACAATTCGAATAATAAAGGAGATTACAACAATGAGCAACTATCGTTTTGAAACACTTCAGTTACATGTAGGACAGGAACAGGCCGATCCGGCTACCGACGCAAGAGCGGTTCCGATTTACCAGACAGCAGCGTATGTATTCCATAACAGCAAGCACGCAGCAGACCGCTTCGGTCTTGCGGATGCCGGCAACATCTACGGACGTCTCACCAACTCGACGCAGGGCGTTCTGGAGGAGAGAGTGGCAGCCCTTGAGGGCGGCAGCGCAGCATTGGCGGTTGCTTCCGGCGCAGCAGCGATTTCCTACACGATCCAGGCTCTGGCAGCCAACGGCGGCCACATCGTGGCACAGAAGACGATCTACGGCGGAACCTTCAACCTTCTGGAGCACACCCTTCCGCAGTACAATATCACAACAACCTTTGTGGACACGAGAAACCTCGCTGAGGTTGAGAGCGCGATCCAGGCGGACACGAGAGCGATCTTCCTTGAGACTCTCGGCAACCCCAACAGCGACCTTCCGGATATCGAGGCGATCGCAGAGATTGCACATCGTCACGGCCTTCCGCTTGTGGTGGACAACACCTTCGGTACCCCGTACCTGTTCCGTCCCATCGAGCACGGCGCTGACATTGTGGTTCACTCCGCAACGAAGTTCCTGGGCGGCCACGGCACGACCCTCGGCGGCGTCATCGTGGAGTCCGGCAAATTCAACTGGAAGGAGAGCGGCAAATACCCGAATATCGCGGCTCCGAACCCCAGCTACCACGGCGTTTCCTTCTACGATGTCGTAGGTCCCGCTGCTTTTGTTACCTTTATCCGCGCCATCCTTCTCCGCGACACCGGCGCAAGCATCTCGCCCTTCAACGCATTCCTGCTTCTGCAGGGAATCGAGACCCTTTCCCTCCGCGTGGAGCGTCATGCGTCCAACACGGCGAAGATCGTGGATTTCCTCAGCAAGCATCCGCAGGTTGTAAAGGTCAATCATCCGTCCCTTGCGGATCATCCGGATCACAAACTGTACGAGAAGTATTTCCCGAACGGCGGCGGTTCCATTTTTACCTTTGATATCAAGGGCGGCCAGAAGGAAGCTTGGGCTTTCATCGATGCACTGAAGATCTTTTCCCTGCTTGCCAACGTGGCAGACGTTAAGAGCCTGGTGATCCATCCGGCATCCACGACCCACTCGCAGCTTTCCGATGAGGAACTTGCGGACCAGGGCATCGGCCGCAACACCATCCGCCTCTCCATCGGTACCGAGCATGTGGATGACCTGATCGCAGACCTCGAGGCAGGTTTCGCAGCAGCGGCTCAGGCATAAAGATAATAACGAAGATAAGCCGGCCTCCCCGGAGGCCGGGATTGACAAAAACAAAGCAAAAGCGATAAAATACAACTGATTTCAAGGAGGACAAAACAATGTCTAAGATTTACAAGGGAGCTACCGAACTGATTGGAAACACACCTCTTGTTGAGGTAACGAATATTGAGAAGAAGCTGGATCTCAAGGCAACCATCCTGGTAAAGCTTGAGTACTTCAACCCGGCCGGAAGCGTTAAGGATCGTATCGCGAAGGCCATGATCGAGGACGCGGAGGAGAAGGGCCTGCTTCATGAGGGCAGTGTGATCATCGAGCCGACCTCCGGCAACACCGGCATCGGTCTTGCGTCCATCGCAGCTGCGAAGGGCTACCGCATCATCCTGACGATGCCCGAGACCATGAGCGTGGAGCGCAGAAACATCCTCAAGGCGTACGGCGCTGAGCTGGTGCTCACCGAGGGCGCAAAGGGTATGAAGGGTGCCATCGCGAAGGCGGAAGAGCTTGCAGCGGAGATTCCCGGCGGCTTCATCCCCGGACAGTTTGTCAACCCGGCAAACCCGGCAATCCACAGAGCAACCACCGGTCCGGAGATCTGGAACGATACGGACGGCAAGGTAGACATCTTTACCGCAGGCGTCGGCACGGGCGGTACCGTGACCGGTACGGGCGAGTATCTGAAGTCGCAGAACCCGGCGGTCAAGGTTGTTGCCGTGGAGCCTGCTTCCTCGCCGGTTCTCTCCGAAGGCCATGCGGGTCCTCACAAGATTCAGGGTATCGGCGCCGGCTTCGTTCCGGATGTGTTGAACACCAAGGTTTACGATGAGGTGTTCCCGGTACAGAACGAGGATGCGTTTGCCGCAGCGAAGCTTCTCGCGAAGACGGAGGGCATCTCGGTCGGTATCTCCTCCGGTGCAGCGCTTCACAGTGCGATCGAGCTTGCGAAGCGTCCGGAAAATGCGGGCAAGACCATCGTGGCTCTTCTTCCCGACAGCGGCGACCGCTACTATTCGACACCTTTGTTCACGGAGTAATGGATGACATTTTCCGAAGAAGCGGCTGAGTTTTTTAGCGTTCCTATATAATATGACGCATTTTGAGACCTTTGGACAACTGCTTTTTTGGCATTATGCGAATTGAAAAATCCTTCATTGCGGAGTAAACTCCTCTTCGGCGCAAAAATGTGCCGCAGAGGAGTTTCTTCATGAAAGTATTTCAACCGAAAATCATGACAGCCCTGAAGGGCTATAAGAAAGAACAGATCATCAAGGATATCGTTGCCGGTATCATCGTCGCGATCATCGCGCTGCCGTTGTCCATTGCCCTTGCGATCGCATCGGGCGTCGGCCCGGAGCAGGGACTCTACACGGCCATCGTCGCAGGATTCATCATTGCGCTGATGGGCGGAAGCCGCGTCAACATCTCGGGACCGACGGCGGCATTTGCCACGATCGTCGCTGGGATTGTCGCGCAGTACCATATGGCGGGACTGGCGCTGGCAACGATCATGGCGGGTATCCTTTTGATACTGATGGGCATTTTCCGTTTCGGATCGCTCATCAAGTACATTCCGTACACCATCACCACAGGCTTTACGGCCGGTATCGCGGTTACCATCGCCATCGGGCAGGTGAAAGACTTCCTGGGACTTTCGTACCCGGAGGGAACCGCCAACGTGGAGACCATCGATAAGGCGGCAAATGTGGTGAAGAACATCGACTCCTTCAACTATCAGGCGCTTCTGGTGGGCCTGCTGGCCCTCGCCATCCAGATTGTATGGCCCCGCATCAACAAGAAAATCCCGGGTTCCCTGATCGCCGTTATCGTGGGCGTGGTCCTGGTGAAGTTTGCGAACCTGAAGGTCAACACGATCGGGGATCTGTATACCATTTCCCGAAGCCTTCCGAAGTTCACGATGCCGACGGTGTCATTTTCCCTGATCCGGGAGCTGCTGCCAAGCGCCTTCACGATCGCGATCCTCGCGGGTATCGAGTCCCTTCTTTCCTGCGTGGTTTCGGACGGTATGATCGGAAGCCATCACAACTCGAACACTGAGCTGATCGCCCAGGGAACCGGCAACATCGCGTCGGCATTGTTCGGCGGAATTCCTGCCACGGGAGCCATCGCGCGTACGGCGGCCAACGTGAAGAACGGCGGCCGGTCGCCCATCGCCGGAATGGTGCATGCGGTTGTGCTTCTTCTTATCTTAGTGGTATTGATGCCTTACGCTGCGCTCATTCCGATGCCGGTCATCGCGTCGATCCTGTTTATGGTTGCCTACAACATGAGCGAGTGGCGCCATTTCCGCGATATCTGCAAGACAGCGCCGAAGAGCGATATTCTTGTTTTGTTTGCAACCTTTACGCTGACGGTTGTCTTTGACCTCGTGGTTGCCATTGAGGTGGGTATGGTGCTTGCGGCGTTCCTGTTCTTAAAGCGAATGACCGACGTGACGGAGATCCGCACCTGGACCTACATCGCCGAGGACGAACAGCAGTCCGACGAGCTTCACGGTATGAAGCCCGTGCCGAAGGGCGTAAGCGTTTACGAGATCAACGGGCCGATGTTCTTTGCTGTCGCCGACAAATTTGCCTCCATCCCGCTGCAGGAGAGAGACAAGGTCGTTATCTTGCGCATGCGCAACGTTCCTGCCATGGACACCACCGGCCTTCGCAACCTCACAAACCTGTGCAAAGCATTTTTGGAGGCTGACATTACCGTGCTTCTCTCGCACGTCAACGAGCAGCCCATGAGCGTCATGAAGAAAGCCGGCTTTATCGACATGGTGGGAGAGGAGAATTTCCTTCCCAATATCGACGCCGCTCTTGAGAAGGCTACAGCGCTTGTGACCTCTCCGACAGAGTAGAATGTGGCTGTTGTTCCATAAATGAAAAGCGTTATTCCTTTTTGTAAACAGCAGATGTGATCCTTTGTAGAATTCGTTTTTGCCTGTGCGCTGGCTGCATGCGGCAAGGACACGGGTGACGACGCAAAGAAGAATGAGACAAAGGTGGCAGCCACCGAAACTCCGACGCCGACTTCCGCACCAACACTGACATCAGCGCCGACGCCGACATCCGAGCCGAGGCCGACGACTCCGAGTGATGTGACACCGACGGAGGTGCCGAAGAAAACCACGACTGAGGTAAGACACATCCTCGGGGATCCGCAGGACAATCAGGGAACGATTGTTATTAGCTCACTTGCCCTTGCACCGTCGAATTCCGTTATCTATGTGATCGTGAAAAAGACCGGTGAGACCACGGAGGACCAGACCGGCCGTTCCATCGGCGGCTTTGCTTTGGACAACTCCACGAAGGAATTTGAGTTTGAGTTTGTGCTGGACCACAATCCGGAGATGGATGAGGAGATCCGGATCCCGGTGACTTTGAGCGATCTTTTGAAAATTGCCATGTTGAATCCTGATGCAGCAGATGCCCGTAAAGCTATCATCACGATCAAGGACAGCGCATATACGTTCCTGGGCGTTGACCTGGAGTTTGAGCAATGATAGGACAGACTCGTCTTTAAAGGAAGATTCACGGCTCCCGGCGTCTTGCCGGGGGCCGTCTTTTCTGCCGGTAACCCTCTTGTAAGCAGGGTTTCGCGGGCATTGTTGATAAACGAAAAGCACTTCCGAAAAAAAGTTTGCAAATTCCTGAAAAAAGTAGTTGACAGCCCAAATTGCCTGTGCTATAATCGGCTTCGCGCTCACAGAAAACGAGCGCAATATTTCTGTGAAATACCTTGTTTCAAAAGGCATTCAGCACAGATCGGAACCTTGACAACCGAACAGTGAAACAACCTTGAAATTCGTTTTGAAGTTTCTGGCAACAGAAGCGAACTTTAACAATGTAAATTTCAGGATACAAAGGCTTTTTAAAAAGCCAGCGTAACTGAGAGAATCAACTTTCAACGAGAGTTTGATCCTGGCTCAG
>JAGCVY010000042.1 GCA_017962105.1 Lachnospiraceae bacterium | reverse complement strand
GGAATCGATATCCCGTCCGTGCAGGCAAATGCCAGAAACGCCCACCATCCGCCGCCCGCAAATGCAAATGCAGCGAGCAAAAGAACCGTCGTTATGCGCAAAGCTCTCCCGATCGTTTTGCTCGTCTCATCGCACAGACTTCCCGCCGTGAGCAGCATAAGCAAAACGCCGGTCAGCGCGATCACGACAAACGGATGCCCCGAGCAGAATACACCCGCAACGCCGAGCGCCAGAACGATCACCATGTTTATCAGCGAAACCAGCATAACCGTCGGTAATTCCTTTCCGCCAAATGCATTCTTTCCATCGCTTCTTCACGCAGCAATCGCGGGTAAACACATGCGCGTGTACCCGCGAAAAACTCCCCTGTGTTTGTACCTGGTATCATACCAAAAACGCAGGTTTTATGCAATACTGTGTACGACCGTCCCGCGATGCATCCCGGAATGCGTCGCAACTGCCATAGCCGGCCCTCCCGGGACTTCGTCAGAACTCCGTCACGTCGGCTTTGCACATTGCGCGCCCGCGAAGCACCACCGTCGGGAGAAGGACACAGAGGTTCGAGACAATCATTCCGATTACGCCGATCTTCGACCAGTACGGGAGATACCTTCCGCCGGGCTTATAGTAAAGCTCGTTCAGCAAAAAGACGATGAGCTCAACGACGCCGATTCCGATGACGACGGTGACCAGATCCGTAATCACGATTTCTGACGCAACCTTGCGGCGGACATCGCGCTTTGTCCGGCCGATTGCACGGTAGACGCCGAATTCGTACATGCGCTTGTTGTAATGCCCGGAGATCACGGAATTTACCGACACGGCGAGCACCAGCGAAAGCAGCAGGAGCGCAAGATAAAAGATCAGGTTGATTGGCTCGAATTGCCTGTCGAGCCCCTCTCTCCACGACTTCTGAATCTTGCATTTGCTTCCCTCACACGTCGACCGGACGCGCTCCATAAGTTCGGACGTAGAGAGTCTCTCACTCAGAACGTGCGCCCGCATCAGAGCTTCCTCGGGTGCATTTTCCACATAAAGCACACAGTACACGTCCTCCTCGATGATTGCGTCAAGCGTATACGCTCTCGAAAGCCCGTGTTGCTCATCGATGATATCGCCGATTTGAAACCCGTGGTTTTTTGCCATCGCATCGCTCATGACGATGCTTCCCTCGCGAAGCCCGCTGAAATCCCCGTGGTAGCCCAGGATGCGAAACGCCTCCCGCATGTCGTCGGGCGTGTTGAAGCGCGTGGCGTATCCTCCCATTGAAAATCCCATCGTGCATGTCCAGTCCAAACTCGGCGCGGCATAGCCGGAGTGAAGCATGATTGTGATGTCCGGATCTTCCGCGAGTTTATCCAAGAGCGCATAATACTCGGAATATCCTTCGTCCGAAACGGAAGCCTCGACCTCGACGACCTTCTCCGAGAGATCGATGATTCCTTCCCAGTAATAGTAGTTGCTCTGAATGTAGTTGCCGCCGAGCAGCAAAAGCGTCGTCAGGAAGAACATGGCTGCGATCAGCAGCGAGCGGCCTTTGTTCTCTTTTATGTAATACAACGCGGAATACGGATTCATAACGCCCCTCCGTCGCGGCTGATCTCGCCGTCCCACATCTCGATAATCCGGTCCGCTTCGCCCAGGATGCTTCGGTCGTGCGTTACGACAAGAACCAGCCGGGTCGCGGAATACTCCTTAAGAATCCGCATCACGTTAAATGCGTTCTGATGGTCGAGCGATGCCGTCGGCTCATCGGCAAATACAACCTTCGGATCGTTGATCATCGCCCTTGCAATCGACGCTCTCTGGCATTGTCCGCCGGAGAGTTTCGTCGGGCGTTTGCCAATCTCGCGGTCCCGAAGCCCCAGCTGCTCAAGATAATACTTCGCTTTCTCCCTCGTCGCGGCGTCGTTGGTCACAGCCGCCACCATGACGTTGTCAAAAGCGCTCATATACGGCACAAGATAGTGCTTCTGGAAGACAAATCCGAACTCCCTGCGGCGAAGCTGCTCGCGCTTCACATCGGTTATGGTCGTAAGCTCCGTGCCGTTGTAAACCACGCTGCCGTCCGTCGGCTTCTTGAGTGTGGAAAGGCAGTACATCAACGTGCTCTTTCCGCTGCCGGAAGGCCCGATGATTCCGATGAGCCCCCGGTCCGGAAACTTGACGTCAAGCCCTTTCAGGGCATACATCTTCTCGTCGGTGTCCATGTCGTAGATCATGCTCAGGTTTTTGATGTCAAACATTGTTTCGCTCCTTGTATTCTACTGTTGTAGACTCGCTTAGATTAAGGCATTGCGCCGTTAAATGTAAAGTCGGTTAATCCTCCAGCCGGTCGATGGTTTTGATCCTCCGTATGCTCACCAAAACGGGAATCTGAAGCACGCCGAGTATCAAAAGGAGGGTGGCCGTGAGTTTCGCAATCTGCTCCGGATACCACGCCACAGCCAGGATTCCGGCCGGGTCGAGAATCAGCTCCTTCAAAAGGAATGAAACCGGAACCGCAATGACAACACCGAAGAAGAGGCTGATTCCGAAGATGATAAACATCTCCCGCATCATCATCCCGTACACTTCCATGCGGCGATAGCCGATTGATGCATACAGGCAGAATTCGTTCACACGGTTTCGCAGAAACGAAACGTATGCGATCAATATTGTCACCGCCACGAACACCAGGACGACTGCCGAGATTGCATTTACGACATTGGCAATCAAAAGTTCGCAATCCTCCCGGAAATGCTCTCTGTGTGCCGGCAAATCGTATACGGTGTCTGCGGCATCAAGCTCCACGCCCTGCTCCCGCAGAAAAGCCCTGAGGTTTCCGTTGTCCTCGTTATACATTACCACGTAATACATGCCGGTGTTGTAATAGTGGTTCGGCATACCGGCGCTGACCATACAGTCGGATTCCACCTCACCGACGATGCGGAACGTTTCTCCGAACTGATCTTTCATAAACCAGTCACCGATATCGAGTTTCTGGTTCCGAAGCACCATCGAGGAGATTACCACCTCTCCCTCGCTCTCGGGAAGGCGCCCCCGAATCAGTTTCGCACCGGTGTGTTCCAGATAGCGTACAATCTCTTCCGTTTCGGTGTACAGCGGAAATTCCTCGGACCACTGACCGATCACCGCCTGGTATCTCGCCTGGAGCACCTGCGCCCAGGTGACATCCTTAACGCCTTCTTTTGCGCGCAGCTTTGTAAGCAAAGCTTTCATCTTCTCCTTCAGGTCGGCGTCCTCCGCTCCCTTAACTTTCGACTTCTCCAACGTTTTTTCACTGATGTTGAAGAAACCGACTTTCTTCGGATATTCCAAAAGCATCGGCTTAAACCCTTCCACGGACGTCATCAACAGCACATGCACAACGTAAATGACCGCAAATGACAGCGCCAACGCCGATATCATCGTCCCAACGCTTCGCCGGTTGTTCTTCACATAGTTCCATGCGGACAGATTTGATTTCATCTTTCGCAAATTCTCCTGTCTGACCCTTCCGGCCGTTCTCACCAAGGCGGCCGCAGTCTCACTTATCACGCTCTTATCCTATCGCACCCGCCGGAAAATGAAAAGTGACCGCGGTCACGTTTTTTCGCATAAGCGCCATGACTGCGGTCACTGTTGTTTTCTTTATTATCGGAACGAACACAGGCAATCGGACTCACTCCAGGATTGTGATTCGCCCGTCCACCTTCGCGTCCAGGCCGTTGTTCGTCGCAAAATACTCCTCGATGATGTTGTTGACCGACGTCGCAACGACGCGCGGCTTCATATTCATGCGGACCTCTTCGACGGGAACGCCGAAAAACTCGCTGAAATTATTAAAATGATAATCCTGAATGCCGAGCTTGATCCGCATGTCGTCCTTGACTTCCTCGCCGCGGAACGTAAGTGACTCGATGGTATGCGTCGACTTGCGGTATGTCACACGCAGTGCGCTTGAGATCTGGTAGAATTCGGTCTCGCCGACCCACGCTTCATCCCGGAAGAGATTCCGCATGATGCGTCGCAGCTGTTCACCGGTGACTTCGATCATGTAGAGCGGTCCGTCAAACGGCGTATTTTCCACCATGTCCTGGTACTCGATCACCGGGCCGAG
>JAGCVY010000041.1 GCA_017962105.1 Lachnospiraceae bacterium | reverse complement strand
GGCTTCGGCAAATTCGGAGCCCTCGACGTGGAGGAGGACTGGGCTTGCGAGGCGAGACGGTACTACTTCGGCATCGTCGGCAAATACGGCGTACAGGTGCAGAACGTCTTAAAGAAGGCCGCAGGGCTTGACATTGCCATCATCTGCCCGCTGCACGGGCCGGTTCTTTCCGAGAATCTCGGATACTATCTCGGGCTGTACAACACCTGGTCGTCCTACACGGCGGAGACCGACGGCGTTGTGGTCTGCTACACCTCGGTGTACGGGAACACCAAGCAGGCGGCGCTTCTTCTGGCGGATAAGCTGAAGGCTTACGGCTGCCCGAAGGTGGCGGTGAACGACCTCGCCCGCTGCGATATGGCGGAGGCTGTGGAGGACGCATTCCGCTACGGCAAGCTGGTGCTCGCGACCACCACGTACAATGCGGACATTTTCCCCTTCATGAAGGAGTTTATCAATCACTTGACGGAGCGCGGCTACCGGAACCGCACCATCGGTATCATCGAGAACGGTTCCTGGGCGCCTCAGGCGGCGAAAACCATCCGGGCGATGTTCGAGGGAAGCAAGAACATCACCTTCACCGATACCACCGTGAAGATCATCTCTGCGCTCAACGACGAATCCAAACAGCAGGTCGACGACCTTGCGAAGGAGCTTTGTGCGGAGTATCTCGCGATGCAGGGCGACAGCGTGACGAAGAACGATATGACGGCGCTGTTCCGCATCGGATACGGCCTCTATGTGGTCACTTCCCACGACGGGACGAAGGACAACGGCCTGATCGTCAACACAGTCACCCAGGTGACCAGCACGCCGAACCGCGTGGCGGTGTGCATCAACAAACAGAACTACTCGCATCACATCATCAAGCAGACCGGCGTGATGAACGTCAACTGTCTGTCGGTGGACGCGCCCTTCTCGGTGTTCGAGGATTTCGGATTCCGCAGCGGCCGCACCGTAGACAAGTTCGAGGGCGTGGAGACCATGCGCTCGGAGAACGGACTGATCGTCCTGCCGCGCTATGTGAATGCATTCCTTTCCCTCAAGGTGGAGCAGTATCTTGACCTCGACACCCACGGCATGTTCGTATGCTCCGTGACCGAGGCGAGGGTTCTTTCCGACCGCGAGACCATGACCTACACCTACTACCAGAACAATGTGAAGCCGAAGCCCGAAACCGAGGGCAAGAAGGGCTGGGTGTGCAAGGTGTGCGGTTATGTCTACGAGGGTGAGGAGCTTCCGGATGACATCGTGTGTCCTCTGTGCAAACACGGGGCAGCGGATTTCGAGAAGATTGAGTAGAGGTGCATGGGGCGGAGAGAAGTACAGAGTCAGATTGCGTCCATAGGACAACTGTCGAGGTTTACAAGGGGAGTTGAGGCCCCGGGACAAAGGAGAAAAACTATGATGGAACGAAGGGTGATGGAGACCACCGGCACCGAGAATTCCCTGCTTGGGTTCGGCTGCATGCGGTTTCCGACGAAGGACGGCAAGATTGACAAAGAGCGCTCGGCGAAGATGATCGACATGGCCTACAAGGCCGGCGTGACCTACTACGATGTGGCGTATCCTTACCACGGCGGTGAGGCGGAGCCGGTGCTCGGCGAGATTTTGAAGAAGTATGACAGAAGCACATTCCATCTGGCAACAAAGCTGCCGTGCTGGGACGTGCACAGTTTAGACGATGCGAAGAGACTTTTCGCATATCAGCTGGAGCGTCTGCAGGTTGACTATTTTGATTACTACCTTCTGCATGCGCTGGATATCAACCGGTTCCGTGAGATGGTTTCCTACGGAGTGCCGGAGTATCTGGCAGAGCTGAAGGAACAGGGGAAAATCCGCAACCTCGGTTTTTCCTTCCACGACAAATACGAATCCTTCGTGGAGATCGTGAATTACCGCGACTGGGATTTCTGCCAGATCCAGTACAACTATATGGACCGCTTTGAGCAGGCCGGCGACCGCGGCGTTGAGCTCGTGACGGAGAAGGGGATTCCTTTGGTCATCATGGAGCCAATCAAGGGCGGTACCCTGGCGGTGCTTCCCGAGGAGGTTACGGAGCCGTTCCGGAAACTGCGTCCCGACGCCTCCACGGCATCCTGGGCGCTTCGCTTTGTGGCCAGCAAGCCGATCGTCAAGGTGATTCTGAGCGGTATGTCCGCGGAGGAGCAGGTGCAGGACAACCTGAATACCTTTATCAACTACGAGCCCCTCACGGAAGAGGAGGCTGCAGCGGTTGACGAGGTCACGGCGATGATCAAGGCGCGCGTAAGAAACGGCTGCACGGGCTGCAGGTACTGTATGCCCTGCCCGAACGGCGTGGATATCCCGAGGAACTTCTCCGTGTGGAACCAGTTCGGCATGTACGGCAATGTCGGAAGCGCCAAGTGGAACTGGAGCCGGGTTGACGACAGCGCGAAGGCGAAGAACTGCGTCGAGTGCGGAGCCTGCGAGGCGGCTTGCCCGCAGCACCTTTCCATCCGAGAGAACCTGGCTGCACTGCAGAAGGAACTCGATGAGGTATGTGGAGAGGCATAACGATTTCTTCACGAAAGAGGTTCTGAGAGTTGCATTGTAAAGCAGTAATTTTTGATCTGGACGGTACCCTGATCGATACTGAGAGATTATACCGGAAGTACTGGCCGGAGGCGCTTCGGCACTTCGGCTATGTACTGTCCGATGAGCGTGCTTTGATGCTCCGCTCGCTGGGACGGCCCTTTGCGCCGAAACAGTTCCGGGAGTGGTTCGGCGAGGACTTTGATTACGCCGAAGTCCGTGCGTACCGGAAGCAGATCATCGAGGCACATATCAAAGAGCACGGCGTGGATGCCAAGCCCGGCGCAAGGGAGACGCTTCTGGCGCTCCGCGAGCTCGGCATCACCGTGGCGATCGCCACGGCCACCGACCCAGAGAGGACGGAGCGGTACTTAAAGCTCGCCGGACTCGACGGACTGGTCGAGACGATCATCAGCGCGACGATGGTGGCACAGGGAAAGCCCGCAGCGGACATTTACCTTTATGCGTGCAGCACCCTGGGACTAGAGCCTTCGGAGTGTATCGCCGTGGAGGACGCACCCAACGGGGTGCGGAGCGCATTTTCCGCGGGATGTAAGGTCGTGATGATTCCCGACCAGACGGAGCCGGATGAGGAACTTCAGCCGATGCTGTACGCCCGTTTTGATGCCCTGCCCGGGCTGATCGGGCTTGTGAAAGAGGAAAAGGAATAACGTCTTGTGAGGTAATTTATGGAGATTCAGCAAGACAACAACATTGGGATGGAGTCTGCCCGCTCGGCAGTAGAGAAGATGAAACTCGGGTGGAACTTGGGCAACACCTTTGAGTGCCACGGGAGCTGGTTTGACAATCTGCGGATCGAGACTGCATGGGGCAATCCGATCCCGACGAGAGAGCTGGTCAAGGCTGTGGCGGAACAGGGATTTTCCGTGATCCGCGTCCCCGTCACGTGGTATCCCCACATGGATGAATCCGGCCGGATCGACGAGGACTGGCTCAAGCGGATCCGCCGCATCGTGAAGATGACGCTCGCGGAGGGGATGTACTGCATCGTGAACAGCCACCACGACGCCGGAAGCATGCGCAGCTACGGCGGCGGTTGGATTCAGGCGGACCGCAACAACTATATGGCAAATCGCGACCGGGCGGCATATATGTGGGAGCAGATCGCGGAGTATTTTTCGGAGGAGTCCGACCGGCTGATCTTTGAAAGCTTCAGCGAGATGCTGAACCCGGACTGTGAGTGGGATGTGCCCTCGGAGGAGGAGCTGGAAGTCGCCAACGAGTGGAACCAGCTGTTTGTGGATACGGTCCGCGCCACCGGCGGTGCCAATGCGGAACGGAATCTTATTGTCAGCCCCTACGCAGGAGGGATCAGCGATTATCTGCTTGGCGGGTTTGTGATCCCGAAGGATTCCTCGGAAGGGCACCTGATCGCGGGAGTACACTCCTATGCGCCGATGGGATTTACCTCGAGAGCGGCGACCTGGGCGCGCCAGACGGAAACGTTTGATTTCCTCTGCGAGGAGGAGGTGGAACGGCTCTTTACGACGATCGACCGGAGATTCGAGGAGACGGACATCCCGATCATCTTAAGTGAATTCGGGGCGATGGACCGCTCCAACACAAAGGAGCGGGCACGGTATGCCGCCAAGGTGGTGTCTCTTGGCAGGGAGCGGGGGATTACCTGCATCTACTGGGATGAGGGCAAGAAATATAACATTTTCTCCCGCAGTGACGGCACGGTCCGTTATCCGGAGATCCTCCGGGCGATGACGGATGCAGCGGGCCTGTAGGGCTTTACAGAGTTTATACGGCGCCGGAAGAGATGCGCCTTATAGGGTTTACACTAAAGACAGGAGGAAGGGTATCGTGAACAAACGGGAATTGTTGGACAACATGCGGGCTCGGGTTGCCGAGATCCGCGACGGAATGGGCAAGGTTGAGGAGAATCTGTATGTGATCTCCGACAGCATCGACGCGAAGAAGTTTCTTTCCACGGAAACCACCGGAAGCGTGATGGAAAACCTTGACAAGATTGAAAAGGCGACGGAATTCTGCCGCTCGCAGTACGAGGAACTGAGCGGGGATCCGTTCGAGTTTGACAAGCTGGATGACTTGGAGACGAGTCTCGACCGCATTGAGGTCGTGCTCGGAAACCGCGAGGAGGTGGAGCTTGCGGAGAGATTCCAGACTCTTCTCTGTGACGATACGGACGCGGTTCAGGCCCTTTCGGACGCACAGAAAACCCTCCTCGACATTATCGACGGCAACGATTCCATGAGACTTGCCAAGGATGATGATATTCTCGGAAAGATGAAGCCGTATGCACTCTTCATGAAGGCTTACGACGAGAAGCGCATGGTCAATGTGCTCGATTACATTCCGCAGCTTCGCGAGTGCTTCCCGGACGATCTGGTTGCGGCGCTTCTTGACAAGCAGATCCGCAGCCCGGAGGCAGCGGAAGAGGCCGCGGAACCTGTGGAAGCGGAAGCTCCTGAGGGAGAAGAGCCGGGAGAGCCCGAGGTTGAGGTTCCCGTGAGCGGGGAAGCAGAGGAGACTGAGGTGGTCATCCCTGTTGTTGCCGAGGAATCGGAGGAGGCAGCGGAGCCTGCCGAGCCCGTGATCGACGTTCCTGCCGGGGATGAGGAGCCGGCGGAACCCGAGGTTGTTGTTTCGGTGGAAAATGACGAGCCGGAAGAACCGGAGGTTGAGATCCCGGTGGAGAATGAAGAACCGGAAGAGCCGAAGGCCGCCGTTCCCGTGGAAAACGACGAGCCCGAGGAGCCGGAGATTGCCGTTCCCGTGGAAAACGACGAGCCGGAAGAGCCGGAGATTGCCGTTCCCGTGGAGAACGACGAGCCCGAGGAGCCGGAGATTGCCGTTCCCGTGGAAAATGATGAGCCTGACGAGCCCGTAGCCATGATCCCTGCGGAAGACGGGGAGCCGGAGGAGCCCGATATTCCGATTGCCGTGAGTGTCGAGGAGAGCAACGATCCGGAGGAGTTCTTTCTGTTTGGTGAGAAATCCGCAGCGGAGGATACTGAAGCTGCATTACCGCCGGTTGTCGAAGAAGAGCCCGCAGAACCGGAAATCTCAGTACCGGCGGATTCGGCGGATGAAGCCGATGAGCCGATCCTCGAAATCCCGATTGACGGGCAGGACGCAATCGAAACCCTTGCCGAAGATGCTGCAGACGCTGTTGCGGAAGCTGCAGCGGATGCTGTCGATCCCGAAGTTCCCGCAGTGCCCGAAGAACCCGCGGAAGAACCCGAGAAGGAAGTGACCGAACAGCCCAAATCCGGCGGATTTTTCAGCCGCTGGTTCTGATGCGCGCCGTACCCCGGCAGAACGGGGCTTTGCGCAGTAAGTCTTTACATTTTCCGTAAATGTGGTAGAATGTTCCGAGGAATCGCATTTCCATGCGGTTCCTCGGATTGCTTTTTTCTGCGGGAACGCGGAAAGCATTCCGGAGCGGACTCCCGGACGGGAAGCCGCGGATAATTCGGAGGTGAATATGATTTCATTGCTGGCCTTTTGGGAAAACTATATAACCAATCCGACGCTTCTTCGGATCGCGACCAACCCGTACCTTTTGTTCGCCATCGGCCTTGTGCTGCTGATCAAGGGCGGGGACTGGTTCGTTGACGGCGCATCCGGAGTTGCAAAGAAGTACCATGTGCCGGAGCTTTTGATCGGTGCGACGGTGGTTTCCATCGGAACAACCCTGCCGGAGGTCATGGTGTCCTCGGGTGCCGCCCTGAAGGGTGTCGGGGATATCGCCTACGGCAACGCCATCGGTTCCGTGATCTGCAACACGGCGCTGATCGCCGCCGTCACGGTTGCGGTTAAGCCTTCAGCCACCGAGCGCAAGACGCTGTTCTTCCCGGTGAGTGCATTTTTCCTCGCTGCGGCGGTATATGCTTTCGCCGCATACGGGATCGGCAGATTCACCAGACCCATCGGTATCGTTTTGCTGGCGATGTTCGTGATCTATATGGTCCTGACGATCCGGCAGGCATTTTCCGGCATCAAAGCCAAGGGAGAGGCCGCGGAAGACGGGAAGAAGCCGGAGACGGAGGACGCCGCGTCCGAAGCGAAGGACGGGGAGAAAAGCAAGCCCGTATTGTTCCTTGTGGGACTGATCATCATCGGTGCCGCACTGATCGCCGTCGGCGCGGATCTTTTGGTGGATAACGCCACCATCATCGCAAAGAATTTCGGGGTTTCCGACGCCGTGATCGCCCTTACGGTGGTCGCTCTCGGAACATCCCTTCCCGAGCTGGTCACCGCCATCACATCGCTGATCAAGGGACACGGTTCCCTGTCGCTCGGCAACGTCATCGGGGCCAACATTTTCAACCTCGTCCTGGTGAGCGGTATGGCTGTAACCATCAGCCCCTTCGGACTTCCTGCGGGCAAGACGATCGCGGGAATCAACTCGTCGCTGGTCGTGGATCTTCCGGTCATGGTGTTTGTCATGGCGCTGTTGACGATCCCTGCGCTGATCCGCGGAAAACTGTCCCGCGTGCAGGGCATCCTTCTCCTTGCGACCTATGCGGCCTTTACCGCCTTCCAGATCGTTTTCTCGGTCGCATTCTGAGACGGAAAAGGAAAGAAAAGCGGGGAGTATCACGTCATTTCCCGCGGTTGGAAAATACACTTGTGTAAGAAAAGCACATTTTCCATGAATTATGCATTATTCAGGTGCATATCGGGAAAAGGTGCTTTTCTTTTTGCGGCAATTTTGGTATAATGCTATCGATTGTAACTATGCCCTCATTTCGGTCGGGGGCGACACGAAAGTTTCGGAGGTAGAACATGAGCAGTAAGGATACAAGAGAGCCGGTATACGAGGCGGAAATTGAGATCGACGGCACCGAGGGACAGGCTGTTGTCTCGGACGATGTCATTGCTACCGTAGTCGGTCTTGCGGCGGCAGAGGTCGAGGGTGTTGCGCACCTTTCCGGCAATCTGACAAAGGATGTGATCGGCCGTAACGGCATCAAGAATAATTCCAAGGGCGTGAAGATCAGCCTGATTGACGGGCGTGTGGCGACCGAGCTGTCGATCTGCGTACAGTACGGCTACAGCGTACCCCGTGTTGCCAAGAATGTTCAGGAGAAGGTCCGCTCCGCGATCGAGAGCATGCTCGGATTTGCATCCGACCGTGTGACGCTGCATGTCGTGGGCGTGGATCTTGACCGCAAGTAAGGACTTCGGAGGAAGCGTGATGCAGGAGAATATCGATTCGCTGTCCATGGAGAGCGAACGGAACGAAGACGCCGTGCAGACATCCGCGGACGGAGCTGCGAAGGCGGACAGAAGACAACGTGCGGAGAGCCGGATCAGCCCGGAGAAGCAGGCGATGCGGGATTTCCGTGAAAAGGTCGTGATCCTGATGTACCTGACAGGATTTTACGAGAAAGCGGACCGGGAGGAGCAGGCGAGACGGTATCTCGAGGATGTGGACGCCTCCGGGGAGACCCGCGAGAAAATGTACGAGCGCTACCGCGAGATCGCAGGCGCCATCGGAAGGATCGACCCGATGATCACCGAGGCATCCAAAGGCTGGAAGCTGAACAGGATCGGCAAGGTGGAGCTGAACATCCTCCGGGTTGCGGTTTACGAGATGTATTTCGACGAGACCGTTCCCGTGAGTGTGGCGATCAACGAGGCAGTGGAGCTTGCGGGGATCTACGGCGTGGAACAGTCCCATGCCTTTGTCAACGGGATCCTCAGCGAGATCCTTAAGAGACACCCCGTCCCGGAAACGCAGGAATAACGCCGGCGGTGATGCCGCAGAACTATTCGGAACCGAGGAAATGATATGCCGTATACCGTCAGCCTGATTAGCGCGTACCTGAAAAACCTGATGGAAGGGCAGGCTCCGCTCCGCAATCTGGAGGTTGTCGGGGAGATCTCGGAGTTTCGCCGTTCGGGACAGTTGTATTTTACGATCATCGACGGGGGTGCGAAGCTTCCGTGCGTGATGTTTGCGGACAGCGCGGCGAGAGGCCTGCGGTGTTCGCTCGTGGTGGGCCTTCGCGTGCAGGTGACCGGAAGGATCACGGTCTATCCGCAGGGAGGCCGGTACCAGCTCTACGCAACCCGGGTCGAGGAAGTCGGACGGGGACCTTTGAACGAGCAGCTGCAGCAGCTTGCGAGAGCGCTCAAGGAGGAGGGGTTGTTTGACCCCGAGCACAAGAAACCGCTCCCGGTATTTCCCAAGCGGGTAGCCCTTGTGACCGCCGACAACTCGGCGGTATTGGAGGATATGCGCCGTGTGTTCCGCGAGCGCAATCCGTATATTTCGCTGGTGCTTTCGCCCTGCCGGGTGCAGGGAAAGGGAGCGGCGAAGGAGATCATCCTTGCGATCCACCGCGCGGAGCGCGCCGGGGTCGACGTCATCATCGTCGGGCGCGGAGGAGGAAGCAGGGACGACCTGCTGGAGTTCAGCGACGAGGAACTCGTGCGCACCGTGTATGCCTGCGAGATACCCATCGTATCCGCAGTCGGCCATGAGATCGATTACATGCTGATCGACTATGTGGCCGATGTGCAGGTGCAGACCCCCACCGCGGCAGCGGAGAGGGTGGCGTTCCCCATCGACGAGTTTTTGGGGACGCTTGTCAATTACCACAGCTCCATGGTGACGGCGGTTTGCAGGGAGATTGACGGTTCCAGGGAAAGACTCTCCCGATTGCAGCAGGGATTGCGCTACGGGAGCCCTTCGGCACAGCTTACGAGGCATCGGGAGACACTGAGACAGTCGGGACAGTTTCTGCAGCGGACCCTCGCGGATTCCGTCAGGACCGCTTCCCGAAACCTGTCGGACGCCGAGCGGGAACTGCGGGACGCCGTGAAGGGCACGCTGCTTTCGTACCGAAACCGTCTGGGCGTTCTGGAGACCGGCCTTGCGGCAATGTCCCCGTACCGCCTTCTGAAACAGGGTTACGCCTTTGTCACGGTGGACGGAAAGCCGGTGAAGGGCGTGCGGGAGCTGACGGAGGGTGCCGTGATGCAGGGCTACCTCGCGGACGGACAATTCACTGCGGCAGTGCTGTCCGTGCAGCCGAACGAGGAGTAGCCGGAAGCAGGCTGATACGATGGAATACACACGGGGATGAGCACATCATTTTCCGGGAGATATTACGGAGAAACCTATGGCAGAGAAGAAAGTCAAAACAGCCGCGGCAGCGGAGTCCGGAAAGACGTTGGAACAGTCCATGCAGGAGCTGTCGGAGATCGTCGCGAAGATGGAGAAGGGCGGCATGCCCCTGGAGGAGACGTTCCGGCTGTACAAAGAGGGCATGGAGCTTTTGAAACAGTGCCGCGGCGCCATTGACATGGTGGAGAAGGAACTGGAGATTTTGGAAAACAGCGGAGACGACGATGAATACAATGAACCTTGAGATGGGAAAACTGGCTGAGGAAATCACGGAGAGGATCCGGAAGTTCCTGCCGGCAGGAGGAGAGTATCAGAACACCCTCGACGAGGCGATGGCTTACAGCGTCCTTAACGGCGGTAAGCGGATCCGCCCCGCGCTCATCCTTCTCACCTATCGGGCTCTCGGGGGACCTGCGGAGGAGGAAACCACTCTGGTGGATCCGTTCCTCGCGGCGATCGAGATGATCCACAGCTATTCGCTGGTGCATGACGATCTTCCGGCGATGGATAACGACCGGTTCCGCAGGGGAAAGCTTACGACCCACGCCAAATACGGCCACGCCATGGGCGTGCTTGCCGGCGACGGGCTTCTGAATGCGGCTTACGAGGCGGCGCTGTCCGCGGAGGAGACCGAACAGACCCGCGGACGTGTGATCCCGGCGCTCCGGGTGCTCGCGGAGAAGGCGGGATGTCTGGGAATGGTCGGCGGACAGTCTGTGGACGTGGAGAAGACCGGACAGCCCATGACCGCGAAGGAGCTGGATTACGTATATCGCTTAAAGACCGGAGCCCTTTTGCAGGCTGCGATGCAGGTCGGGGCGATCCTGGCCGGCGCGGATCAGGAAACGGTGGAGAAAATGGGCGAGGCCGCACTCAAGGTCGGTCTTGCGTTCCAGATCCAGGACGACATTCTGGACATTGCCAGCACCACGGAAGTTCTGGGCAAGCCCGTGGGCAGCGACGAGAAGAATCATAAGACAACCTATGTCACACTGAACGGCATGCGCGCATCCAAGGAGGCGGTGGAGAACCTCTCCGGGGAGGCACTGTCGATATTGTCGGACTATCCCGGCGGAAAGCGCGGCGAACCGCTCGCGGAGCTGGTTTCGGCGCTTGTGGGAAGAACGGTGTAGGGAAGAAGGAAGAACATGACGGAATTGTTATCATCCATTCACAAACCGAATGATGTCAAAGCCATTCCCGAAGACAAGCTTCCGCGTCTCGCAGCGGAGATCCGCAAGGAAATCCTGTTAACGGTCAGCAGAAACGGAGGGCATCTGGCCTCCAATCTGGGCGCCGTGGAGCTGACGATCGCGCTGCACCGGTTCCTCACATTTCCCGAGGACAAGCTGATCTGGGATGTCGGACACCAGTGCTACACGCACAAGCTTCTGACCGGACGGCGGGAGGCATTTTCCACGCTGCGTCTTCAGGGCGGCATCAGCGGATTCCCCAAGCGGGAGGAGAGTGATTGCGACGCCTTCGACACGGGACACAGTTCCACGTCGCTCTCGGTGGCGGCCGGCATGGCCATGGCCCGCGACCTGCAGGGCGGGAAAAACCGCGTGGTGGCCGTGATCGGCGACGGGTCGCTGTCCGGCGGCATGGCGTATGAGGCGCTGAACAACATCGGGCGGTTCGGAACGAACGTCATTGTGGTGCTCAACGATAACGAGATGTCGATCTCGAAAAATGTGGGCGGCATCGCGAACTATCTCGGACACCTTCGCATGACGCAGGGGTATCTGAATTTAAAGAGCAGCGTCGAGAGGAAACTCAACAAGACCAACATCGGCGGCGCGCTTGCCAAGGGCATCAAGAAGACCAAGGATTCCATCCGTCAGATCATGATCCCCGGGGATTTCTTCGAGGAGATGGGGCTGACGTACTTCGGGCCGGTGGACGGCCATAATATCGCCGAGATGACCATGGCGCTGCAGGCTGCGGCCAAGGTCCGCGGAGGCGTTTTGATCCATGTGATCACAAGAAAGGGAAAGGGATACTCCTTCGCGGAGGAGGAGCCCAGCCGGTTCCACGGGGTGGAGCCCTTCCGCCTTGCGACAGGTAAACCGAGGGTTACCACGGATGTCCCGTCGTACACCGCGGTGTTCGGCAGGGAGATCACGGAGATTGCGGCGAGACGCCGGGATGTCGTGTGCGTCACGGCGGCGATGGCCGGAGGAACGGGACTTTCGGAGATGGCCGCAAGGTTTCCGGGGCGGTGCTTCGACGTGGGGATCGCGGAGGAGCATGCGGTGACATTTGCCGCGGGAATGGCAGCCAGCGGACTGCGGCCCGTGGTGTGCATCTACTCCACCTTCCTTCAGCGCGCTTACGACCAGATCCTGCACGACGTGTGCCTGCCGGGACTTCCCGTTATCTTCGCGGTTGACCGCGCGGGGATTGTGCCCCACGACGGCGAGACCCACCAGGGGCTGTTCGATATCAGCTACCTGACCTCGATCCCGGGAATGACGGTACTCGCGCCTTCCAACGGGCAGGAGCTTCGGGAAATGTTTGCCTACGCCCTGTCTTTGAACAAACCGGTTGCAATCCGCTATCCGAAGGGAACGCAGGACGTCATTGCGCCGGCGAAGAACCGGCCGCCGGTAACCACCGGGCGCTGCGTCGAGACCAGCCGGGGCTCCGAGATCGCCATCAGCTTTTTGGGGCCGATGCGCTCGATCGTGAACGAGGTTGTGGAGCGGCTCGCTCTTGAGAATATCCATCCCACGGTGGCGGATGCCAGATTTGCCGCACCTTTTGACCGGGAGTGGATCCGCGGACTTGCCGGAACCCACAGGATCCTGGTGACCGTAGAGGAGGGCGTTGCGTCAGGCTCCTACGGCGAGGCGGTTGCAGCATGGGCCGAGGAGGAAAACCTTCCTCTCCGGGTAGTTCCCGTGACGGCGGGGGATGTGTTCCTTGCACACGGGTCCCGCGAGGAGCTGCTGCGCGAATGCGGACTGGACGCCGAGAGCATTACGGACAGAATTCGGGGGCTTATGTGAAAACTCGTCTGGATGTAGAGATGGTAACGCGCGGGATGACGGTTTCCCGCGAGAAGGCACGGGAGAAGATCATCTCCGGGTGCGTGAGCGTAAACGGCGCACCGGTGACGAAACCGGGCACGATGATCCTTCCGGATGCGGACATTACGGTAACGTCCGAGGGGGAAGATTTCGTCGGCCGCGGCGGCAACAAGCTGGAGAAGCTGCTCTCGCTTTATAAACCGTCGTTAACGGGGCTGCGGTGCCTGGATGTCGGCGCATCCACCGGCGGATTTACGGAGGCGATGCTTCGCCGCGGAGCCTCGGTGGTGTACGCTGTGGATGTAGGGACCGGACAGCTGGCGGAAACGCTTCGCGCGGATTCCCGGGTCGTATCCATGGAGCAGACGGACATCCGGACGGTCACGCCGGAGCAGATTGACAGTCCGGTTGATTTTGCAGGGATCGACGTCTCTTTTATCTCCCTCACGCTGATCCTTCCGTACGTGGCTGCCCTTATGAAGCCGGAGGGAGAGATCGGGTGCCTGATCAAACCGCAGTTTGAGGCGGGAAGAGCCCATGTGGGAAAGCACGGGGTGGTGAAGGACCCGAAGGTACACGCGGAGGTTTTGAACAGCGTCCTGGCGGCAGCGCAGGCTGTCGGATTTCAGCCGGCGGCGCTGACCGATTCGCCGATCCGGGGACAGACCGGAAATATTGAGTATCTGCTGTATGCCAGATATACGCAGGAGACAGCCGCAGGTACGGCTGTGGATGCGGAAAGGACAGTACATGAAGCATTTTTGCATCATCGCCAATAAAGAGAAGGACCCGGACGGACAGTACTGCGGGGCCCTCGCGGAGTTCCTAAAGGGGCAGGGCTGCACCGTATGGCAGTGCGAGCCGATGATCCCCGGGGAGGATGCGGAGGCGCGGTTTGCGGACATGCCGGAAGAAACCGAATGTACCATTGTCCTGGGCGGGGACGGTACTTTCCTGCACGCCTCGAAAGCACTGTTATCCCGCAAAACGGCTGTTCTCGGGATCAATCTCGGGAATCTGGGATTCCTCACTTCGGCAGAGTACCGGGGCGCGGAGGCTGCGCTTCTGCGGGTGATCCGGGATGACTACCGCGAGCGGAGGATGAGCCCTCTCGATCTGATCTGGGACGGACAGCGGATGGAATCCGTTGCGATGAATGAAATCGTAGTCGCGAGAAACGGATTCACTCGTCTGATCCACCTTCAGGTGCTCGTCAACGACGAGATCGTGTCCGATTACCTGAGTGACGGCGTTATCATTTCCACGCCCACAGGTTCGACGGGGTACAGTTTAAGTGCCGGAGGACCGATCGTTCAGCCCCATGCGGCGATTTTGCTGATTACGCCGATCTGCCCGCACACGATGCAGGCGAGACCGCTGGCGGTGGCTGATTCCGACACCATCACGGTGCGGGTTCTCCGAGGTTCCCGTTCCATCCCCGGCGAGGCGATCGTATCGGCGGACGGGGATGAGATCGGAATGCTGGACGTAGGACAGGAGATCACCATTTTCCGCGGAGACGCCTCGGTCAGGGTGCTGGGCGTCGGAGATGTCACCTTCTGGGACAGGGTGAAGAGTAAGCTGTAGTGCATTGCAGTGCAGAAAGGAACAAAGGGATGAAGATCAATCGTCATGATAAGATTTTGGAACTGGTGTCAACCCGCGATATTGAGACGCAGGAGGAGCTTGTGAGACTTCTTCTGGAGAGCGGTGTCAAGGTGACGCAGGCGACGGTTTCCCGCGATATCCGTGAGTTGAACCTCACGAAGATCACCGGCGAAAACGGCCGTCAGAAGTATATCGTGCTCGGAAGAAGCGACTCGGAGAGCGGCCGGGCAATGCGCTACGCGCGCATGCTGCGGGAGGCGGTCATCTCCTCGGATACCGCGAAGAATTTTCTGATCATCCGCACGAACCCCGGAATGGCCTCCGTGGTCGGCGCGGCGATCGACGCCATCGGGCTGAACGCGCTTGTGGGCTGTCTGGCCGGCGACGATACCGTATTTTGCGCATTCAAGGAGGACGCGGATGCGACGCAGGCTCTCGCGGAGCTTCAGGAGAAACTGGAACTTGCGGCGGAGGAGAAGAACGGCCGGAAGAACCGTAAATAAGTGAAACCCGGCTGCAAAGCCGTGTGACGCCCTGCGGCCCGTCCGCTCGGCGGTAATAGAAACAAAAAGAAAGACAGGAGTTAGTTATGTCAGGACATTCCAAATTTGCCAACATCAAACACAAGAAAGAGAAGAATGACGCCGCGAAGGGCAAGATCTTTACGCGCCTGGGCCGTGAGATTGCCGTTGCGGTCAAGGAGGGCGGCCCCGACGTCAACAACAATTCCAAGCTGAAGGATATTGTTGCCAAGGCGAAGGCCAACAACATGCCCAACGATACCATCGAGCGCAGCATCAAGAAGGCTGCCGGGGATGCGAACGCGGTCAACTACGAGTTCGTCTCCTACGAGGGATACGGCCCGAAGGGTACCGCGATCATCGTTGACGCCCTCACGGACAACAAGAACCGTACGGCGGCCAATGTGCGTGCGGCTTTCACGAAGGGACAGGGAAGCGTCGGTCCGATGGGCTGTGTCTCCTACATGTTCGACGAGAAGGGGCAGATTATCATCGACAAGGAAGACTTCGACATGGATCCGGACGAGCTGATGATGCTTGCCCTGGACGCAGGTGCGGAGGACTTCTCGGACGAGGAGGATTCCTACGAGGTGATCACGTCGCCGGAGGATTTTTCGGCGGTCCGTGAAGCTCTCGAGGCGGCCGGCGTACCGATGCTTGAGGCTGAGGTGACCAAGATCCCGCAGACGTATGTCGATCTTACGGATGAGAATGACATCAAGCTGATCACCAGGATCATCGACCTTCTCGAGGACGATGACGATGTGCAGGAAGTGTACACCAACTGGTCCGATCAGGAGTGATCGCACGATCATTTTCCGACTTTTGTAATCCAGATTTCCACCCCCGGAGAAAGGGAAAGGAACAATCGGTATGTTGTCTGAATTACATGTGAAAAACTTCGCCATCCTCGACGAGGTTACGGTGGAGTTCGGCCCCGGACTCAACGTTCTCACGGGTGAGACCGGAGCCGGCAAATCGCTCCTCTTAGGGTCGGTCAACGCCGCCCTGGGGGGAAGGGTTTCCAAGGAGCTTCTCGGCTCCGGCGCGGATTATGCGCTGGCCGAGCTTCTGTTCGATGACGACGCCTGCGTGCGCGATCTTTTGGAGCAGTATGATCTTCCGCAGTCGGATATGCTGGTGATCTCGAGACGGATCACCGATACGGGACGGAGCATCAGCCGGATCAACGGGGAGGTCGTCACCGCATCAGTGGTGAAGGAAGTGGCGTCGCGGCTGTTCGATATCCACGGGCAGCACGACCACCAGACGCTCCTGTATCCGGCCAAACAGCTGGCTCTTCTCGACCGCTACGCCGGAGCGGAGGCCGTTGCCGCCGCTTCCGAGGTGAGACTCCTTGCCCGCGCCTGCAAGGCTGCGAAACGGGAACTCACCGAGGCCCGGGAACACGGGGCGAAGCTGCAGCGGGAGCTGCAGATGGCGCAGTTTGAGTACGATGAGATAACCGCCGCAAGACTCACTCCCGGTGAGGATGAGGCTGCGGAGGAGCGGTTCCGGGTTCTGTCAAACCGGGAGAAGCTCACCGAGGCGGTTGCGGAGGCGGACGCCATACTCTCCACCGACGCGGCGTCGGTTACCGCGGGAATCGGCAGGGCGCTTCGGAAAATAGCGAAGGTGTCCTCCCTGGATCCGAAGCTCGAGGCGATGTATGAGGAACTGCGGCTTTTGGAGGAACAGGTCAACGACGGGGCTGCGGCATTTTCCGATTATCTTGCGGAACTCACCGGAACCGAGGAGGAGTTTGCGCAGGTCGGCGAGAGGCTGGATGTCATCAACCGGCTGAAACAGAAATACGGACGCACCATCGAGGACATTCTCGCGTACGCCGCCGAAGCGGAGGCGACCATCGCGAAGCTCTCGGATTTCGAAGGGTATCTCACGTCCCTGACCGAGAAAGTGAAGGAGAGCGAGACGGCGCTTCGAAAAGCGGCGGGAACCCTCACGAAACTGCGGGAAACGGCGGCCGGGGACCTGACGGAGAAGGTGCGGACGGCGCTTTCGGATCTGAATTTCCTGAGCTCGGATTTTGCAGTGGAATTCACAAAGCTCGACGAGCCCGGAGAGACCGGCGCCGAGGATGCGGAGTTTATGATCTCCGCGAACCCCGGGGAGCCCCGAAGGCCCCTTGCGAAGATTGCCAGCGGCGGTGAGTTGTCCCGGATCATGCTTGCCCTCAAAACGGCAAGCGCCGGCAAGGACGAGATCGAGACGCTGTTCTTCGACGAGATTGACGCCGGCATCAGCGGCAGGACCGCCCAGAAGGTTGCGGAGAAGCTTGCGCAGATCGCGCAGTCCCGGCAGGTCATCTGCATCACGCACCTTCCGCAGATTGCCGCAATGGCGGACCAGCATTTTGAGATTACCAAGGCCGTGACGGACGGCCGCACCCGGACGAGCCTTTGCAAGCTCACGGAGGACGAGATCCCGAGGGAACTTGCCAGAATGCTCGGAGGAGCGGAGATCACGGATTCCGTGATGGCCAACGCCCGCGAGATGCGGGAATTAGCGCGAAAGAGAAAATAACGGAGGGATGGGAGATGAGACTGTTGCGGAGATTGAAAGGACGGAAAATCCTGATTATTGGCTTTCTGGCTATGACGATGATGGTTTTTGCTGCGGCGTGCGGCAAGGATGATGCGGAGGATCGCGATTCCTCCGATCGGAAAGCAACGCCGACCGCGACGCAGGAGGCAGCTACGCTCACCGAAACGGTAACCCCGACGGAGGAGGCGACGCCGACACCTACGGCAGAGCCGACGCCCACCGAGGAGCCGAGTCCGACCTCGAGTCCGACTCCCACACCTGCGTTTTACAAGTCGAACGAGGAAATCCTTTCCTTCCTTGAGAAAGACAGCGCGGAAGCAGGTGCCGATGACTCTAAGGTTTACTGGGAAATCCAGCAGGCCGGCGATTCCGTCACCGGATGTTTCATCATGGAATACACCGGGGAAACCGCGAAGCCGGATGCGGAGCTGCTCACTACGCTGGTCCCGCAGGAGCTGATCAACGATACGATCCCCGGATTTCTCGGAGCCGTGACACTTTTAAACGGCACCACCGGGTTGGTAAAAGTCGGGTTCGTCGTCACCGATGAGACCCTGTGGAAGACTCCGGACGAGACGTTCTGTCCCGTAGTCTACGCGTTGAACAAGGAGACGCAGACCCTTTACGAATTCAGCACCGAGGTGGACGGCAACGCGGTGTCCATCTACACCACATATCCCGGCACCTATGTTCTGATCAACAAGGCTGCCTACACCGAGGGCATTGCCCACACCGGCGTGACGGAGGTGGATTTCTCGCTGGACAGCGGTGCGGACAGCAACAATGACGGTATTACCGATTTCCTGACGATCCTGATCTGCGACGGCGTTATCCGCACGGGAACCGGCGCGAAGATCTTCAACGGGTATACCTATGACCAGATCCAGGCCAACGATGACATCGACGGCGACGGCATAAAGAACGGCGACGAATATGTTGTCAAGCGGACCGTCGAGATCCCGAAGGAAGCGACGGAGTACAACGGCCGGTATTATATGCGGTATGACACCGGCTACATCTGGGAGGATGTGGAAGCCCTCTGCGAGAGCTACGGCGGACATCTTCTGACCATCACCGACGAGGCCGAGCGCGATTTCATCATCGAGTTCTTAAAGGACGGCAAGAAGAGCACCTACTGGCTCGGAGCGACCGATGTCGAGGAGGAGGGAACCTTCCGCTGGGTGACCGGGGAACCGTGGGAGTTTGAGGACTGGGCTCCGTTAGAGCCGAACAACGACGGCGCGGAGGATTACGTGGAGATCGAAACCTGGTCGAACTACCGTTGGAATGACGGAGAGAGAGACGGAGACTACGGGTATTTCAGCAAGGACAACCACGGGTTTGTCTGCGAGTGGGAGCAGGAGGCGGTCAACGTGCCTGCCCGCGTATGGATCAACGACGTGCGCATCGGCGAGGATCCGCTCAATTAAGTCTGATCGACAACCGGGAAACCACCGGTAATAAGCAATAGCCCGCAGCGGCGGGCGGCAAAGAGGTTACTATGAAAAAGATTTTGTTTGCTGCTTCGGAATGTGTACCTTTTATCAAGACTGGAGGTCTGGCGGATGTGGTCGGATCCCTGCCGAAGTACATCAACAAGGATGAGTTTGATGTTCGCGTGATCCTGCCGAAATACATGGCGATCCCGCAGAAATACAAGGACCAGATGGAGTTCATCACCAACTTCACGGTGAATCTCTCCTGGAGAAGCCAGTATGTCGGCCTGTTCCGTCTGGTTTACGAGGGCGTGACGTTCTACTTTGTGGACAATGAGTTTTATTTTGCGGGAAATCACCCCTACGGGTATATCCACGAGGATATCGAAAAATTCGCCTTCTTCTGCAAGGCGGTCCTCTCGGCTCTTCCGGCTTTGGATTTCCGCCCGGACATCATCCACTGCCATGACTGGCAGACCGGCCTGATCCCCGTCATGCTCCATGACCGGTTCCAGGACAACGAGTTCTTCCGCGGGATCAAGACCATCATGACCATTCACAACCTGAAGTTCCAGGGCATCTGGGACAAGAAGGCGGTGATGGATATCACGGGGCTTTCGGAGTATTATTTTGCGCCGGACAAGCTGGAGGCGTACGGGGATGCGAACTACTTAAAGGGCGGACTTGTGTACGCAGACCGCATCACCACCGTGAGCAACACTTATGCAAACGAGATCAAGACCCAGTTCTACGGCGAGGGCCTCGACGGGTTGATGAACGCCCGGAGCAACTGCCTTACCGGTATCGTCAACGGTATCGATTACAAGGAGTACGACCCGGCGACGGATCCGCTGATCTACAACAACTACGACGCCATCACGTTCCGCAAGGAGAAGAGCAAGAACAAGAGAGCCCTTCAGCAGGAACTCGGACTGGATGTCAACGAGAAGATCTTCATGCTCGGCGTGGTTTCCCGTCTAACGGATCAAAAGGGCTTCGACCTGATCGACTATGTGATCGAGGAGATCTGTGCGGAGGATACGCAGTTTGTCGTGCTCGGCACCGGCGATCCGAAGTACGAGAACCTGTTCCGCCACTTCGAGTGGAAGTACAAAAACCGCGTGTCGGCGAGCATCTACTACAACAACGAGCGTTCGCACCGCATCTATGCGGCCTGCGATGCGTTCCTGATGCCGTCGCTGTTCGAGCCCTGCGGACTTTCCCAGCTCATGGCCCTTCGGTACGGAACGGTGCCGATTGTCCGCGAGACCGGCGGACTCCGCGATACCGTGGAGCCGTACAACCAGTACGAAAACCGCGGTACCGGCTTCGGCTTCTGCAACTACAACGCCCATGAGATGCTGGCGACCATCCGCTACGCGAAGAGCGTGTACTACGATCACCGCCGCGAGTGGAACAAGATCGTGGACCGCGGCATGGCGATGGATTTTTCGTGGACCAATTCCGCGAAGCAGTACGAAGACCTATACAGATACATGTGACAAAAGAAGCGGCAGTCCCACAGCATCGGGTGTTGTGGGACTGCTGTTTCGGGAAATATGCAGAACTTGGCAAGTGCCATTTTTCGGAGGCAGAATATGAAGATTTCCAGACTTCTCGCGGAGGTTCCCTATACTGTGGTTCAGGGGTCCGCAGACACGGAAGTGACCGGAGTCGCGTGCGACACCCGGAAGATAAGCGGCGGAGAAGTCTTCGTGTGCATCACGGGGACGGTTTCCGACGGCCATGGCTTCATCCCGCAGGCATTGGAGGCGGGGGCTGCCGCGCTGTTGGTGACGAAGGATGTCGAAGTGCCTGAGGGAGTGACGGTGATCCGTGTGGAGGATGACCGCAAAGCCCTTGCAGCGGCTTCCGCGGCATGGTTTGAACACCCCTCGAGGTCCCTCACGATCATCGGGATCACCGGCACGAAGGGCAAGACCACGACGGCGTACATGATCTTTCACATGCTCAACGGAGCGGGGATTCCCTGCGGCCTGATCGGTACGGTGGAAAATATCATCGGGGAGAAACATATTCCCGCGTCCCACTCCACGCCGGAGTCCATTGTGATCCAGGACTATATGGCGCAGATGCGCGACGCCGGCTGCAAGGCGGTGGTGATGGAGGTTTCCTCCCAGGGTCTGAAGATGGACCGCGTCTACGGGATCGACTATGATTACGGCATCTTCACCAACCTGGAGCCCGACCACATCGGCGGCAACGAGCATCCTGATTTTGAAGATTACAAAAACTGTAAAAAGAAACTGTTCTCCATGTGTAAGAAGGGCATTTTCAACGCGGACGACGCCCATGCCCCCGAGATGATCGAGGGGAGCACCTGTGAGGTCATCCGGTTCGGCGCCGGCGAGGGCTGCGATTACCGCATGGTGGACACGGAGCTGGTGAACGAGCCCGGACACAAGGGAGTTCTGTACCGCGTGACCGGAAAGCGGGAACTCACTGTGGAAACCGCAATCCCCGGGCGTTTCAATATGTACAACAGCCTTGCAGCCACCGTTGTGGGATGCGAGATGGGGCTGCCGGAGGAGACGATGCTCTCGGTTCTCCGCAGCGTTCATGTGCGGGGCCGTGTGGAGAGCGTTCCGGTGTCGAAGAGGTTCACGGTGCTTTTAGATTACGCTCATAACGGAATGGCGCTTCGCAGCCTTCTGTCGACCCTTCGGGAGTATCAGCCCAAGCGCCTTGTGTGCATGTTCGGCTGCGGCGGAAACCGCGCG
>JAGCVY010000040.1 GCA_017962105.1 Lachnospiraceae bacterium | reverse complement strand
TCGTAATATCCTGCGGTGACAAAATTCGCAAGGCGGAAATCAAATTCCGCATCCGTCGCATCCTTGTCCAACAGTCTTCCCACACCCCAGTAATCGATGCAGGAAGCGGGATCGTTTGCAAGTTCCTCCAAGACAGGAGCCACATTATCCGTCAACGCGGAAACATACAGAACGTTACTGTTGTATTTTTCCTTCGCATCGAGAACCTGACCGAGTCCGCGGCCGAACATGGCAACGATGAAGACAAATGCAGCGCCGAAAAGCGTCAGACACACTGCGAGCATCTTCTTGCTCTTTTTCTTCATCAAGTTTTTGAAGTTCTCACGGTACCCGCTTCGCACAGCCGAGCGGAAGCTATACAATTTTCCGTAGGATTTTCCTTCGATCGGCGGCAGCTTTGACATGTCGACGCTCTCTTCCTGCTTGCGCCGTGCCTCATCGTCATTATACACGCCTTCTCTCAGGGTTACTTCACTGTTTTCGTCCAGGACCGTCACCTTGGGCGTATCAACCCTCAGAAAATACCGTCCGTTATGGTTTACCACCGTCAGCTTTACCGGATTTTCCGGGGTATCGCCGAAATAGGTAATCTCCGCGCTGTCGTTCTTCTGGACATGCTCCGTGAGTTCGCCGAGGAAAATGTCGTTCTTGTTTCTCGCGACATATCCTCCGGTTTCCTTGTTGGTCTTTACGTTGACCACGGAACCGTCCTTGAGTTCGATCACGACATCGCAGTAATGGTCCACCAGCTCGGCCTCGTGGGTTACCAGAAGGACCAGGCGCTCCTTAGACATCGCCTTGAGGATGTCCATGACCATGATCGTGTTGGCTTCGTCAAGGTTTCCGGTGGGCTCGTCCGCAAGGATCAGCTTCGGGTTTTTGACGATCGCCCTGGCGATCGCCACCCTCTGCTGCTGGCCGCCCGAAAGCATGTCGGGGAGACGCTTACTGTAGTTCGCCATGCCGACGTTGTCGAGCGCCGTCATGACCCGCTCCTTGATCACCTCTTCATCGGTGATACCGCACAGGCGGAGGGAATCCGCAACATTGTCAAAGACGCTCTCCCTGCGGTTTAAGTTGTAGTTTTGGAAAATGACGCCGATATCCCGGTTTCTCATGACATCGTACTCGGGATTCTTCTTCGACATCTCACTCTCGTTTATGAGGATCTTACCGGAGGCGATGGCATCCAGACCGCCGATGGCATTGAGAAGCGTCGTCTTTCCGCAGCCACTGGGTCCGAAGACGGCACACATGCCGGTGTCGGGAAGCTCCAAAGAGACGTCATTGATAACATGGATCTCGTTTTGTCGTCCTTTGTTGTAATACTTCTGCAGATTCTTCAGTTGAATCATGCTTCCTCACCTCCTCGCAACGACGTCTTGACGCTTGCGCCGAAGAGGTTACGAAGTTGTTTTTTGGTTACGCGAAGCAGAAGAAGAACCATGCCGAGGTAGATGATCACATAGTGGATCGGCTCAAGGTAGATCAGTTCCGCGTTCCAGCGAGGCGTATGGTAAACGATATACGCCGTGATCGGCAGCAGGATAAACGCTGCGATCTGCGCCAGGAACATACGCACGTAAATACCGATCCGGATAACCCTGACCGGAATACCCATGGAACGCATGATCGTCATATCTTCACGGAACGCCGCAATCGTTCTCGTAGAGCAAAGATTGATAAAGAATCCGATGAAGAATACGATGATCACCCAAACGATACCGTAGAACAGACTGCGGCCGATCACCTTGACAATGGTCATGTAGTTCGGCTTATAGGTTTCGTCGGTAGTAACCGCAGCATAATTTCCCTTGTTCAGCTCTTTTGCAACCTTCTTGGCCTCCCGGTTGGAGTCAAACATCAACGTCGCCTGAGAATACCAGCGGTCCATGGTCGCATCCATGAGCTTTTGTGCAACTCCCGTGCCGATCAACAGCGGGATTTCCTGGTCTGAATGAACCGTAAGGGTCTTTTTGGGGAAGGAAAGGTCCTCGATCGTATAGTAATCGGAAGCCTCGAAAACCGAAGGCACTCCGCCGATCCCGTAACCGTCACCCATCTGATACTGCTGGAATGTCGTACCCACGTAAATACAGAACTGTATCCCGCCGATCTCCTCCACATCTTTTTGGAACTCAACGTTGTCAAAGACCATCTGGTCCGGCTCGATGACACGGCTGATCTTCACGTGGAAATAGGTACTGACGGTGTCGTATTTTCCGTTCGCAAAATACTTGATCTTGGTCATATTCGGCCCGAAGAGCATTTCCCCGAGATCCAGTCCGTCGTTCAGCAGATACAGACACGAAGCGTATTTGAACCCCTCCTCGGTGAAGAGAACCACCGGAGTCTGGTTCGTGTCAGCATAATACTTGATCCCGACGACATCAAACCGGTCACCGCAGAACGGCTGTTTGTTGTACTTGATCTTATCGACGCCGCACTCGGGCTGGTAATAGATCGGGAGATACAAAAGCACTTCCGTAGAGGTTTCCGGATAGCGTCCGATATCGGGTTTGCCGAAATCCTCGCCGTAGGCACAGCGGTACTGACCTTCCTTCTTGTCCGTATACGGCAGCCTCTTGTAGGGCAGCGAATATGCGGAAACCTTGATATCGGAATCCATCAGAAGGTCGCAGTGAACATATGCGTTTGCATTGTAGCGCTCTTTAAGGTCCTTCAGTTCATCCTCCGTGAGGAGCTGTCCGTCCTTGTGGGAAATGATCAGACGGCCCTCCGTGGGGCGGAACAAACGGTACTTGTGGAACAGCTCGGCGAAATCGCCGCAGATCGCCGTCGCAAAGAAAATACCGAAAATACCGACGATCATCAAAATGCTCAGGAAAATGCTGAGCTTCGGCTTTGCGAAAAACATGGATCTTCCCAACAGGAAACCGTTGGAGAAGTCCTCCACCTTCCCGTGAATGCGGGCGGATTTCTTCGTCGTCTCAGCCGAACTCTCCCCGTCTCCCGCCTCGGCAGCGGAGGCATCTGCCGCGTCGCCGGCGGCAGCTTCCGCGTCGTCGGACGGTTTTACGGCAGCGACATTTTCCGTCATAACACGGTCGGACTCGATGGCTCCGTCGAAGACACGGATGTGTCTGGTGGCCACATGCTCGACCTGGTCGAAACTGTGGGTAACCATGATCAGAAGCTTGTCCGCGGAAATCTCCCGCAGAAGCTCAATGATCTCCTTCGAAGTCTCGGAGTCCAGGTTTCCGGTGGGCTCGTCCGCAAGGATGATCGGGCTGTCCTTGGCAAGCGCTCTCGCAATAACCGTACGCTGCTTCTGACCGCCGGAAAGCTGGCTTCCCTTGTGGCGTACATGCTTCGAGAGTCCTACCCGCTCGATGAGCTCGAGCGCCCTGCGGCGCCGTTTCGCCGGGTCCGGAATCGTCATGAGCGCAAGCTCCACGTTCTGAAGGACCGTGAAGCTGTCGATGATGTTGTAATCCTGGAAAATGAAGGAAATATATTTCTCGCGGTACTCCTCCCAATCCGGCTGCAGGTAATGCGAGGTCGGCTGGTTCTCGATATACATCTCGCCTTCCTCGTAGGTATCCATGCCGCTCAACACGTTGAGAAGCGTGGATTTGCCGGAGCCCGAAGCACCCGTGATGGCGACAAACTCGCCCTTGTCAAACGCGAGGTTAACGCCGCGGATACCCACGGTGACGTTGCCCTCGGAAACATAAATCTTGCCAATATTCTGCAATCGTAAAAAAGTCATGTTACTCCCCCCCTGTTAAATATCGTACTTCGACAGAATCTCCGCCGGCGTCCTGCGAAGGACGCGGATCACCGGGATAATTCCGCAGAAGATACAAACCACATACAATACCACAAGCACTCCGGCTGCAAGCCACAGCGGATAATAGAACAGACTGTCGGCAAATGTACCGGCACTCAGGATATACCGGACCACAAAGCTTGCGATCAGATACCCCACCATCACGCTTAGGGTGACCACCACGCCGGTTTCCACAATGAACCGGAATTTCATATTTTTCTTTGTAACACCGATCGCCCGGTAGATACCGACTTCACGGATCCGGTTAATGATGTTGGACTTCATGATGAAATACATGCACAGGCACAGGAATGCGAGAAGGATACCTCCCACAGCCACCAGCTTCAGCATGGTCTTTCGGTCATTTATGGTATGCGCATGGAACCGGTCCGTTGCCGTGTAGATCGCGTGATACGACACAAATTCGGGATCCCCGCTGTTATACTGGTTTCCGAACGGCGCCTCCAGATTGACAAACTCTTCCTCCAGCCTCTTCGATGTCACCTTCGGATCGGTCGAGTGGATGATGTAGTACAGCTTGGGCTGGTTGGTCTGGTAATGGAACATGGATTGACCGTCCTCGTATATGCCGGGCTGGGTCTCCTTGTTCTTTCCCATGAATACCTGACGCATATCAAGCATGCGGGTTGTCTTTCCGATGATCTGGCTTCCCCGGATATAGTCCTCCCGGTTCAGTACCACGGCAAAATTTTTCGCCTTGACAAAGGGGTATTTGTTGTAGACGATCTCACCGGAAACATCCATGTATGCCATGTCTACGACCGGCAAATGCGCGTCCACCTCCTGAAACGCCTCGGTAATCTCCTCAAGCGTAGGATTGTGGTTCCCCTCCAAAAGCGTCTTTACTTCTTTTACCTTCAGTTCTACTCCGTTGTAATAAACCGTGTCGCCGGCTCTCGGCATCACAGGCGTTTCCCCGTTATATTCCTTATCGGGATCGTTTTCATATTGGTCGTAATTCTCCGGATAGACATAGCTCGGATGATAGATGATATCTCCGCTCATTCCGAAATCCGCCGGATTGGAGTACGTACCGCCGATGATGATGGTGCACTCCCCCTTCGCAACTCCGAAGTAACCGTCACAGTCGTAGGTGATATCCTGACCATACCCACGGACGGACGCCCGCATCTCGGCCAGCGTGATATCACTGACATACGCTGCAACCTCATCGGTATCCACGATCCCTACAACGCTCAGCATCTTATTGATCCCGGCTTCCGGCGACGTCGCCAGCAGACCGAGGATCATGTCATAATCGTCAATGTACGGGTACGGTGATTGTTCGATCATATTTTTCGCCACACGCTTGGATATGACGATCTCGTTATCCATGATCGGGGTTGCTCTTCCGGCCAGGACCTTGGACTTGCCGATCATGGTTTCCGGAAATACCGTCATAGGCACTTCGAGGTAGGTCACCTTCCGAAGACCTTCGTCGGTGTATCCGTCGGAGACGAATCTCGCCAGCGAAAACTTGATCTTCGGATCCGTCGGGTAGTGATTGATCACCGAACCAAGCCCCCAATAGTCGATGGCCGCCGAAGGATCGTTTGCCAGCTTCTCCAGGACCGGAGCCACATCGTCGGTCATCGCAGCGACATACAGAACCTTATCATTGTACTGCTTCTTCGCATTGATAACCTTCCCGATCCCCTGTCCGAACATTGCCGCAATGAAAACAAATGCAGCGCCGAACAGAGCAAGACAGACTGCCAGACGCTTCTTGCTCTTCTTCTGCATCATGCTCTTGAAATTGTCGGTGTAGCCTTTCCGTATCGTGGAGCGGAGACGGAATAATTTTCCGTATTCCTTCCCCTCAAAGGGCGGAAGCTTGCTCATATCGACCTTTTCGTCGTTCTCGCGGCGCACCACAGTCTCCTGGTATACGCCCTCCTTCAGTTTCACCTCGCTGCCCTCATCGAGAAGCGTCACTCTCGGAGTGTTGATCTTTAAGAACAATCTTCCGTTCTGGTTTACCACCGTGATCTTGATCGGCTCCTCCGGCTTCTCGCCGAAGAACGTCAGGTCCGTGTTGCCGTCGCTCATCTCCTGCTCCGGCAATTCCCCGAGATAGATGTCGTTCTTGTTTCTCGCGACATACCCTCCCGCGTCCTCGTTGCTGCGGACATTGGCCACGCAGCCGTCCTTGAGCTCGATCACGGTGTCACAGTAGTAGTCAACCAGCTGCGCCTCGTGGGTCACAAGCAGCACAAGGCATTCTTTGGACATGGCTTTCAGTAGGTCCATGACCATGATGGTATTGGCCTCGTCAAGGTTACCGGTCGGTTCGTCCGCAAGGATCACCTTCGGGTTTTTGACGATCGCGCGGGCAATCGCAACTCTCTGCTGCTGACCGCCTGACAGCATATCCGGCTGTCTCTTCCGGAATTTCTCCATCCCCACGATGGTGAGCGCTGCCATCACGCGCTCCTCGATCACCGATTCATCATCCATACCGCACAGACGAAGCGAGTCTGCGACATTGTCAAAGACAGTCTCTTTACGGTTCAGATTGTAGTTTTGGAAAATGACGCCGATGTCGCGGTTGCGCAGCACGTCAAATTCCCTGTTCTTCTTTTCCATCTCGCCGTCATTCAGAAGGATCTCGCCCGAATCGACGGAATCCATTCCGCTGATGACATTGAGAAGCGTCGTCTTGCCGCATCCGCTCGGTCCGAACACGGCAACTAGACCGGAATCGGGAAGCTCCAATGTGACATCGTTGATCACATGGATTTCATTCTGCCGGCCTTTGTTGAAGAACTTCTGTAGATTTCTCAGCTGAATCATTCTGATTTCACCCCCATTCTCAGCTATTCGGATTTCTCCCGCCATCACACTGATAACATTTTTCGGTTCGCACACAAACCTTGTGGAACGGTATAACGTATGAAAGAGCGAAACAACGAAACTAAGCCCCACGCATGGAATGCCGTGAGGCTCAGAAGAGTTTTTACACAGTATTTACCCTATTGTACCGCTTTTGTGACGCCATGCCATTCTCCCCCTGCACATGATACGCTGTCGTATCATCATCCATACATCGCCGGACGGCCGGGCCGCCCTTTTTTCCAAATGGTTACACAAAGCACAACGTTCCGGATTCCCGAAACTTACTGTAGGCGCAGCACCTCGCGAAGTTTCGCCGCAAGCACTTTCGCCATGTTTTCGTGGGCGATATGACCCGGATGCCATCTGGAACCAAAGGCATCCTCCATCGTATCCGGCAGTCCGCAATAGCCGACCCGCTCATCGCCGCTTTCCTTTCGGTAAGCTTCGATCGCCGCGAGAAGCGGTTCTTTCAGATCTGCCCCGAGCATTCCGTACGCCCACAGAAGGAATGCTCCCGGATGTGCGCCGCGGAGTTTTTGCAGAAAACCTTTCACCGCTTCTGTGAAAAGCTGCCTGCTTGGCTCGTCAAGCGCCCCATCCTCTCCTTTCGCAAGTTTGTATACCTTCCCGGTCTCCGGATCGGTATACGCCTCTGCGGTGCATGCCCCGGTATCGTTGGTCCCCAGGTTGATGACAACCGCATCCGGCACAAAGGCCGTATAATCCATCGGTTCCAAGGAACCGAGCACGCTCTTTCCTTCTGTGGTCACAATGCTGCAGACCGAGTCATAAATACCCGGAATGTTCGAGTGGATATCGTTGTTATATCCGCAGTAAACTCCCCAGCCGCTCTGGGAAACCACCTGATAGTCCGCGGCCAGCGCCTCCGCGGTCTTGTATGTATAGTTATCGTATCCGGAGAACAGCTCCGCCACCCAGTCCATCTCGCAGCGGGCCCCCATGGCGCCCTCGCCCGATGTGACGGAATCCCCGATAAACTGAATCTTAAGATCAGCCTCCTTCACCGGAAGAAGCTCCCCGTCCGTGTCGATCCCGGTCAGACGGATATAGTTCGCACCGTCGCCCTGCATCGGCTGTACTTCCTTGAGGATCCGGACGTTCTTGACCTCCTCCGCATTGCGGTTGCGGAAAATGATAATCTCATTCCCGCCGCGGTTCAACGGCATGCGGCACAAAAGCGCCCCGTTCACAAGCACGGCAATCCACTGTTCCTGGTTGCCGTACTGCGCCTCAATATGCACCGTGAGGTACGAAGCCTTCACGTTCATCTCGTAGCGGCTGCCGGTCCAAAACAGGACGTCGGGTGCTTCCTTCGAGGTACGCCCGAGTATCTTCACATTGTTCAAGTCCGTCATCCGTCTCCTCCGTTACCGGCTTACCCCGCCGGCTGGTGATGAATCATTTTACGAAAAATAAACCAGCGGATCCGCAGGCTCCTGCGCCGGCACCATCTTTGTGATGTACAGCACAACGCCCTTTCCCTTGTACTCGCGCATGCTCTGTACGCGGATGTCCGCCGTGATGTCAAACCACATGCGGCTGCGTAGCGTATCCGGGTTGATCGTCGCCGGAAGCTTTGCGAGGAATCCGTTGAACTGCGTATCCGCCGCGCAGCATGTCATGACCATGCGGCCGGGCACAATGTAGCCCTTCGGCAGACGCGACGACACGTACAACATCGAAAGGAAATGAACGGATTTTCCGTCATAGTCCTTGTAGTTCTCCGTGGCATCCATAAACCAGATGCCGTAGTCGGCGTCGGAGATCTCCAGCTCCCGCTTCGACATGTCGTAGGGAAGCTCCTCCTCAAACTCGCCGGCGTCCTTTCCGTCCGCGCGCTCGTAGGAGATCATCGCTTTGCGGTTCACCGCCTTGATGTTCCGGCGGATTGCCGAGCGGTCGGTGGCGTCGTCGCACCGGTTCACGATGACAACGTCGGAATAGCGGACCTCGTCGAGGATCATCGAGCGCATATTGTTGATGTACATCGGAAATGTGGTGGAGTCCATCAGCGTGATGATCTGCGAGAGCTGCCACTCCTTCGGCAGATCCAGATCGAGGAAATCGACGAGTTTCCAAACGCCGTTCCACTCGACCATGATCATGTTCGGTTTGTAAAATTTCTCAAGTCCTGTCAAGAACTCTGTCGTAAGCTGTTCCTGCTCCTCCACGGAGATGATGCTGACGCCCTTCTGCGCGAACTCCACCTCGTCGTATTCCTCCTCGCCCTCCTCGCAGAGGATCAGAAGGACCTTTCCGGAAGCGAGGAACTGCGGGTCATTCAGTGTGTCGCGGATAAACGATGTCTTTCCGCTCTCCAGAAAGCCGTTGATGACAAATACAGGCTTTTCCATGGTTTCCTTCTTCCTTTCTCACAGGTCAGTCAAGTTCGAACAGATCGCGGATCGCATCCTCGTTCATCTTGCTTCCGATGACGCAGACTCTGCCGATGATATCAGGCTGTCCGTCGCGGATCTCGTACTCGCCGGGAGTCAGGTCGAAGTAATGCCATTTGCCTTCCGGATCGGGCAGCATGCCCTTGGCACGCAGGATCATGCCGTAATCCTCGGAGTTTGCAAGCTTCTCCAAAATGTCGCGAAGCGTGTCCTCCTCATATCTCTTGACGGTCTCACGGCCAATACTCGTGAACACCTCGTCGGCGTGATGATGGTGATGATGGTGTCCCTCACCGTCGTGGTGATGATGGCACTCGCACTCGGGATCGTCGCACTCCTCGCCGTCGTGATGATGGTGATGGTGATGCTCATGCTCGTCGTCATCGTCATCGTCGTCATCGTGGTGATGGTGATGATGGTGCTCATGTTCGTCCTCATCGTCGTCATCGTCATGGTGGTGATGGTGGCACTCGCACTCGGGATCGTCGCACTCCTCGTCATCATCGTGATGATGGTGATGCTCGGTCTCCTCAAGAAGCTGCTTTGCCAGATCCACCTTCGTCTCCATGGCAGCGAGGATCTGGGCGCCCGTCAGGGAATCCCACGGCGTCGTCACAATGGTGGCGTCGGGGTTCTTCTCGCGAAGAAGCTTAACGCATGCCTGCAGCTTCTCCTCGGAAACGAACTGGCTGCGGCTTAACAGGATCGTGTGTGCACACTCAACCTGGTTGTTGAAAAACTCACCGAAGTTCTTCATGTAGATGCGGCACTTGCCGGCGTCAACCACCGTCACAAGGCCGGTGACAACCATCTCGGGATCTTCTATCTTCTCGATCGCCTTCACGACATCGGACAGCTTGCCGACGCCCGAGGGCTCGATCAAAATGCGGTCGGGATGGAACTGCTCCTTCACCTGCGTAAGCGCCTTGCCGAAGTCGCCCACCAGCGAACAGCAGATGCAGCCCGAATTCATCTCGGTAATCTCGATGCCGGCTTCCTTGAGGAACCCGCCGTCGATACCGATCTCGCCGAACTCATTCTCGATCAGGACGACCTTCTCGCCCTTGTAACCGTCTGCAAGCAGTTTTTTGATCAGCGTCGTCTTGCCTGCGCCTAGGAATCCGGAAAATACCGTTACCTGAATCATACTAATCACTCTTTCTGATGAAAAACCATCATTCTTATATTATTCGCCGAAATGGGGGCCCTGGTTTTACATTTTCCGGATCCGTAATACTTTTTTTCGGAAAATGCACCTGCCTCCCACGGCGTTGTTTACTTAACTCCTGTCGTTCCGAATCCGCCACGGGAATTGCCTGTTAAGTGCTCCACCTCGGTGAAGGTCAGCTTGGGCTGATTCTTCATGATGCGGAACTGGCAGATGCGGTCGTTTACGTGGATCTCGGTGTCCCGCATCGCCAACACGGGATACTTCCACTCATCCTCGTCGCCGCAATAGCTGTGGTCGACAACCCCCAGGTGGTTGGTCTGGATGATGCCGAAATTGCGGAATGTCGAACTTCTCGGCACAATGTGGGCCTCGTACCCTTCGGGCAGTTCCACTGCAATCCCGAGACGGATCAGACGCGATTCCCCTTCCTTCAGGACCACATCCTCCGCGCTGCGAAGATCGATCCAGTCAGACACGCCGTCGATGTAGCGGAGCTTTTCGATCTCCTTGCTGATGTAGCGAACCTTTAACTCGACCATATTACGCTCCGATTTTCTTAAGGAATGCAACGTAGCACAGGTATGCCTCGTAGATGTCGACCTTGCTCGTGACCTCCCACGGTGCGTGCATGTTCAAAACGGCCACGCCGCTGTCGATGACGTTCATTCCGTAGTTGCCCATGATGTAGGCGATGGTTCCGCCGCCGCCCTGGTCGACCTTGCCGAGCTCCGCAGTCTGGTACACGACTGTTGCGTCATCAAGGATCTTGCGGATCTGTGCAAAATACTCGGGGCTCGCATCGTTGGAACCGGATTTGCCGCGGGAACCGGTGTACTTGTTGAACACCACGCCCTTGCCGAAGAATGCGCAGTTGTTTTTCTCAAAGGCACCGCCGTACAGCGGGTCGAACGCTGCGCTGACGTCCGAGGAGAGCATGAAGGAATTGGCCAGCGCCTCGCGTCCGCCCGCATAGGGGTCTCCGCCCTGAAGCGCCACCAGCTTCGAGACCACGCTCTCAAAGAAGAAGGACTGCATGCCCGTGGCTCCCACGGAACCTATCTCCTCCTTGTC
>JAGCVY010000039.1 GCA_017962105.1 Lachnospiraceae bacterium | reverse complement strand
GGGCATTCCGCCATCAATTTATCCATAACCGGTGTCTTAGCCTGAGCCACCGCGTTGCCTTCTACTTTGTCATTCAATCCGTATCCGTCTAAAATCAATAATACTACAGGCTTCTTCGCCATGTCTGTTTCCTCCTGCGCGGGTCAACACCCGCAACTGATATGTGATTGTCACAGTCAATCTGCGGACCCGGCGGTCGTGCCGCCGGTATCCGCAGATCATTCGTGCGGAAAATGCTCCGCAATTACTTGTTGTAGTTCACGATCTTGCCGAAGTCAGCCTTGAGGCTTGCTCCGCCGATCAGACCGCCGTCGATGTCGGGCATTGCAAGAAGCTCTGCCGCATTGCCTGCGTTCATGGAACCGCCGTACTGGATGCGGACAGCCTCAGCCGTCTCAGCATCGTAGAGCTCTGCGATGTAATCGCGGATGAGCTTGCAAACTTCCTGAGCCTGCTCTGCCGTTGCGGTCTCGCCGGTACCGATTGCCCAGATGGGCTCGTATGCGATAACAAGGTTCTTCACCTGGTCTGCAGTGATACCGCTCAGATCCCACTTGATCTGACGGCTGATCCACTCCTTGTAGGTGCCTGCCTTGCGAAGTGCAAGGGACTCACCGCAGCAAAGGATGGGCTTGAGGCCTGCGGCAAATGCCTTCTTAACCTTAGCGTTGATGAGGATATCGTTCTCGCCGAAGATATCTCTTCTCTCGGAGTGGCCGATGATGATGTACTCAACGCCTGCATCAATGAGCATCGGAGCGGAAATCTCACCGGTAAATGCACCCTTGTCCTCGATGTAGAAGTTCTCTGCACCGACCTTTACGTTGCTGCCCTTAACGGCTGCAACAACCGGTACGATGTCGATCGCCGGTACGCAGTACACAACGTCAACCTCATCATTGTTCACGAGATCCTTAAGGGTCGCGCAAAGCTCGACAGCCTGGGAAGGAGTCATGTTCATCTTCCAGTTGCCGGCAATAATCTTTCTTCTAGCCATTTTCGTAGCCTCCATAGGTATTTTACGCATGCGTCCCGCAGGCCGTAGGACCTGCGGGAGCATTGAGTTTCAGAAATTAAAGGTCGTCAGCTGCTGCAACGCCCGGAAGCTCCTTACCCTCAAGGAACTCGAGGGAAGCGCCGCCACCGGTGGAGATGTGGGACATCTTGTCAGCAAAGCCAAGCTGGTTAACAGCTGCAGCGGAGTCGCCGCCGCCGATGATCGTCGTAGCGTCGGTCTAAGCGAGAGCAGCTGCTACAGCGATGGTACCCTTTGCAAGGATCGGGTTCTCGAACACACCCATCGGGCCGTTCCAAACAACGGTCTTAGCGGTCTTAACAGCCTCTGCGTACAGAGCCTGGGTCTTCGGACCGATGTCCATACCCATCTTGTCAGCCGGAAGCTTGTCGGAATCGAAAACTTCGGTCTCGATCGGAGCGTCGATCGGATCCGGGAAGGAAGCGGTAACAACCGTGTCAACAGGGAGAAGGAGCTTCTTGCCGAGAGCCTCAGCCTTGTCCATCATCTCCTTGCAGTAATCGATCTTCTCGTCATCGCAGAGGGAGGTACCGATCTCATAGCCCTTCGCCTTGAGGAAGGTGTAAGCCATACCGCCGCCGATGATGAGGGTGTCGCACTTCTCGAGAAGGTTGTTGATAACGTTGAGCTTGTCAGCTACCTTAGCGCCGCCGAGGATGGCAACGAAAGGACGAACCGGATTCTCAACAGCATTGCCGAGGAAGTTGATCTCCTTCTGCATCAAGTAACCGACAGCGCAGTTGCCGCCCTTAGCGCGAACAACATCCGTAACGCCTGCTACGGAAGCGTGTGCTCTGTGGGAGGAACCGAAAGCGTCGCATACATAATCATCGCAGAGGTCAGCGAGTTCCTTGGAAAATGCCTCGCCGTTCTTGGTCTCCTCGGAACCGCGGAAACGGGTGTTCTGAAGAAGAACCACATCGCCGGGCTGCATAGCTGCAACAGCAGCCGTAGCGTCAGCGCCGGTCACATTGTAATCAGCAACGAAGGTAACCTTCTTGCCGAGTTTCTCGGAAAGACGTGCAGCAACGGGAGCAAGGCTCTCACCCTCGTTGGGGCCGTTTTTAACCTTGCCGAGGTGCGAGCAAAGGATAACCTTGGCACCGTCGTCAAGAAGCTTGTTGATCGTCGGAAGAGCCGCAACAATACGGGTCTCGTCAGTGATCTCGCCGTTCTTAAGCGGAACATTGAAGTCGCAGCGAACCAGCACTCTCTTGCCGGCTGCGTTAAAATCGTCAACGGACTTTTTGTTCAGAGACATAGTTTGAATTCCTTTCTGTTTATTCGCGTCCGGGCATCCCCAAAAACGCGATAAAATAAGGGTCCGGTCCGAATTTCGGACCGGACCCCATCGTCCATGATTCTTATGCGCTTGGCAGGAACTTAAGCAAGCTCTGCGAAGTACTTGATGGTACGAACCATCTGGCTGGTGTAGGAGTTCTCGTTGTCATACCAGGAAACAACCTCAACCTGGGTCTTGCCATCCGGAAGAGGGCTGACCATGGTCTGGGTAGCATCGAACAGGGAACCGAACTTCATGCCGATGATATCGGAGGAAACGATCTCCTCGGTGTTGTAACCGAAGGACTCGTTAGCAGCAGCCTTCATAGCAGCGTTGATCTCGTCCTTGGTAACTTCCTTGTTAACAACTGCGAACAGAAGCGTCGTGGAACCGGTCGGCGTAGGAACACGCTGAGCAGCGCCGATGAGCTTGCCGTTGAGCTCCGGAATTACAAGGCCGATAGCCTTAGCAGCACCGGTGCTGTTCGGAACGATGTTGACAGCGCCTGCACGGCTGCGTCTCTTGTCGCCCTTTCTCTGAGGACCGTCAAGGATCATCTGGTCGCCGGTGTAAGCGTGGATCGTGCACATGATACCGGACTCGATGGGAGCAAGGTCGTTGAGAGCCTTAGCCATCGGAGCAAGGCAGTTCGTGGTGCAGGAAGCTGCGGAGATGATGGTGTCCTCTTTCGTAAGAGTGGTGTGGTTTACATTGTAAACGATGGTAGGAAGGTCATTTCCTGCAGGTGCGGAAATAACAACCTTCTTAGCGCCGGCGTTGATGTGCGCCTGTGCCTTAGCCTTGGATGCATAGAAGCCGGAGCACTCAAGAACTACATCTACATCGAGCTGACCCCAAGGGCAATTGTTTGCATCGGGCTCTTTATAGATCTTGATGGTCTTGCCCTTAACAGTGATGGTTCCTTCCTCATCGTTAGCGGTAACGGTGTCTTCCTCACCAAGGTTGATGTAACGACCCTGAGAAGAATCGTACTTCAGAAGATGAGCAAGCATGGAAGGCGTCGTAAGATCGTTGATAGCAACAATCTCATAACCTTCAGCGCCGAACATCTGACGGAAAGCCAGACGACCGATACGACCAAAACCATTGATAGCTACTTTTACTGCCATGATTTTGTTCCTCCTAAAAGTGAAATATTTATAGGTTTTTGGTTCCTAAAAATCCTCAATCATTGTACTTAAAGATTGTGAAAAAAGCAAGTCCAATTTGGGTAAATTTACGCAGTATGGCATTTTCCCCAAAAGAACGGAAAATTGCCCCGTTTTTTTGTTCATAAACGCAAAAAAGGCGGGGTTCGGCCCCGCCCTTAAGCATTCGCTGTATCACTGATTCTCAATTCTCCGTATGACTGCCGAATAATCGCCCTCAAAAAGGAATGTATTCATGCCCGTCTTCCGCGCTCCGGCCACATTTTCCGCCCGGTCATCGATGAAGAGGCACTCCTCCGCCGCGAGCCCGTACCGAGCAAGAAATGTCCGGTAAATCTCCTCATCGGGCTTCAGCATATGGTAATCCGAGGAAACGAACACGCCGTCGAAGAACGAAAGCGGCATAAACTTCGGAAAATACCGGTAAAATGCGTCGCTGGCGTTGGACAGGATATACACGCCGTATCCGTGATTTCTCGCATATTCGCAGAATTCCCGGGCACCCTCCAGCGGATTCATGCAGATGTCCCACTGCTCCGTGCAGTTCCGAAGGGCTTCGTGGTACTTCTCCGGCACCCTCACCTTCACCAAATCAAACCGGTCCTTATCCAGGATATCCCCGCGGTCGCCCATCTGCCACTCGGGGCCGTCGAAGAGCTCCCTGCGGATGACCTCCCTCTCCTCCTCCGAGGAGCAAAAGCGGTCCAAACTGACATCGGGATTATAGTCCAAAAGGACATTTCCCATATCCAGCACGATATTTTTTATCATCGAAAAATGCACCTCGCATCAGCCTACACAAGAACAGCTCCGGAAAATCCCGGAGCTGCCCGTAAGTTTAGTTGCATTCGGAATTACAGATTGTCGTCCGACTCTCCGTCCTTGCCGTCCTCGTCCGTGGTAAGTGCGGACTCCCAATCCAACGGCTCCAGCTCGTTCTCATCGCCGCGAAGGAACTCATCGTCCTCCTCGCCTGCACCGAGGATCTTCACCTTGCCTTCCCATACTTCCTGAACGGCGATGGAAAGCGCTTTCTCGCACTTCGGCGTAACAAGCGGCTTCGAACCGCGGATGATCTGGCGTGCACGCTTCGCCGTTGCGAGAACAACGGAGTAGCGGCTCGACACAATGGGATCGCCCTCTTCGGCTCCCGTGTTGATAACTTCAAGCAAATCTTTGTAAGACGGATGAATCATGTGGTATCTCCTTTTCCTGCTGTACTTACTCAATATTCTGAATCTGTTCACGGATTTTTTCAATATCCGTCTTCAGATTGATCGCAATATCCGATACGGTCAGATCATTGGCCTTCGAAAGGATCGTGTTGGCCTCGCGGTTCATCTCCTGAGCGATGAAGTCGAGCTTGCGTCCGACATTTTCCTTCGCATCCAGAGTGTCACGCATATTCTTGCAATGGGCGCGCAGCCGTACGGTCTCCTCGTCAGTGCATATCCTGTCGGCAAATGTCACAAGCTCCGTGGCAAGCGCCTGGGGATCCACCTGCGTATCGCCCATCACTTCCTGCACCTTGGCAAGCAGCTTGGCCCGGTAGTTCGACACAATCTCCGGCGAACGTTTCACGATCTCATCGACACCTGTCAAAATAGCGTCGAGCTTATCCTCAACGTCCTTCCGAAGCTCCGCACCTTCCGCTTCCCTGGTGACAACAAAGCGTTCGCAGGCTCCGCGCACAGCCTTCTCAACGAAGGGCATCAGCGTTTCCTCGTCCGGCTCCGCCTCCTCGGCGACCAGGACATCCTGCATTCTCGCAAGGCTCGTGACCGAGATGTCCGACGAAAGGCCGAACTCCTCTGCCATCTGCTTCATGTAACGGATGTACTCCTCGGCAATACCGCGGTTGTAACGCACGCTCTCGGTGCTGTCGCTCTCCTCATCATAGTAGAGGTACATGTCAATCTTGCCGCGGGACGCATACTGCTTCACAATGTTCCGGATCGCCGTTTCGAAGAAATTCAGCTTCTTCGGAAGACGCACGCCGATCTCACAATAGCGGTGATTGACTGACTTCATCTCGACCGACAATTTTCTGCCGTTCTCATTCAGTTCGAAACGACCGAACCCCGTCATGCTTCTGACCATAGGAATGTTCATCCTTTCCGACGCAGGCAACAAAACCGCACAGTACGTCACACTAACATAGAAGTATAACGATTCTGCGCGGCCTTGTCAAGGACAATAATATGAAACTTTATAATTCGCTGAGGCTTGGTTAACGATCAGTGCCCCTGACAGCTATTCAGTCTGCAACATCCGCGTCCGGTACGATTATGACCTCGTATTCCGGATACATAGCTCCAACTTCTTTATACAGGGTTTCCGTCGCTTCCTTTCGGTCCGCGTCAAAGCTGATGACCACATCGAACCGAATGGTTTTCTTCTCCGTATCTGCGTAAAATCCATGCATTTGCAAAGCCCAGTCGTGGGACATAACCGCTTTTTGGATCGCATTTCTCATCTGCGCCGCTTCGTCATCGGATGTATTGTAGGAATATATGCCGATGCCGGTGAGGATGATGCCCGTTTTATGAAATACTTTTGTCTGGATCCGTCTGGTAATCCGGTCAACATCATCGACGCTCAGGTTGTCGGGCAGTTCGACATGAACGGATCCGTAGTTTTTATCCGGCCCGTAATTGAACAACGTGACATCATATGCGCCGAGCACTGCTTCCTCCTGGCATATGATACTCTTCAACTCCCTCGTGGTCTCCGCATCCTCCCGCTTTCCGATAATATCGTTCAGCGTTTCAACCATGATCTCAAGGCCGGCTTTGATAATGAAGCAGGCAATGATCACACCGACATAGGCTTCCAGGGAAACTCCCCAGATCAGGAAGATCACCGCCGAAACGAAAACCGATGCGGAAAGAATTGCGTCGAACAGCGCATCGGACCCCGAGGCCGTAAGCGCTCCGGAATTGACTCTCTCGCCCTGCTTTTTCACGTAAAGCCCTAACACGATCTTGACCAGAACCGCAACGGAAATAATAATGATCGATACCGCGCCGTACTTAACCTCCTCAGGGGAAATTATCTTTTTGACTGACTCGACAAAGGAGGTTATACCCGCATACAACACAAGGGCCGCCACGATCATCGAGCTGAGGTATTCAATTCTTCCGTACCCAAGCGGATGCTTTTTGTCCGGCTGCTTTGCCCCGAGCTTTGCCCCGATTATCGTCACAACGGAAGAAAGGGCATCCGACAGGTTATTTACCGCGTCAAGGATCACCGCGATGGAGTTTGACAGAAAGCCGACAAATGCCTTGAATCCGACCAGAAACAAGTTCGTTATGATCCCCACAACGCTTGTACGGACAATGGTCTTTTCTCTGTCCGCCGACATAACGGCAATATCATCACTTCTGTTACTCATGCTCTTCCTCCTTCAACGATAGCCAGACTGTCCGGCTCCACATGGCAGGGCAGAAACCATATTTCAACCCCCGCCTCCTTCGCAAGATCAACGGCTTCACCGAACCGGGGATGCATCTCCCGGTAAGGCCTCACTTCCGTAACACCATCCATCTGGATCACAAACGCAAGAATGGAATGATATCCTGCTTTTAACGCTCCGATCAGCTCATGAATATGTTTCACACCACGTTCTGTCGGCGCATCCGGAAAATACCCCACGCCGTCAATCTCCAGGGTACAGCCTTTCACTTCCATCAGGTATTTTTCGCTGCCTCTTTCCATGTAAAAATCGATCCGGGAGTCACCGTAAGTGTACTCCGGGATAACCTTGTCGTACCCAAGGGTTCCAAGCCATTCCCGTGCCACCTTGTTCGGCGCCTGGCTGTCAATGTTAAACAGAACTCCGTTACTCTTCCGCACCGCCACCAGATCATATTTCGTCTTGCGGTTCGGGGAAGGCGGCGCAGTCAGCCAAACCTCGCACCCCGGGATCAACAGTTCCCTGCACCTGCCGGTATTCTTCACATGCACGATTTCCCTTCGCCCATCGATCTCCACTTCGGAGATGAAACGGTTCGGCCTTCGAAGGAACACTGCTTTTGTAATGTTATCGTAAATCATTCTTCCCCTGAGACTTCTTTGCTCCCTGTCATTTCTGTCTCTGTATTGCAAACAGGGCTGTCAGCAAAAGCACCGACAGTCCGAATGTTATTATTATGCAGGTTCCCACTTGCAACGAACCGGCGATACGATAGAACCATCCTTCTTCATATCTGCCATGGTTTTATCCACAACCTTTCGGTCAAGTCCCGTCAATTCAGCGATTTTCCCCGCGTTCAAAGGCTCGCCGGCCTTCTTCATAGCCTCGAGAATCTTCTCTTTCTCATTCATGATGATGCCTCCTTATGTTCCGAAACGTTTTCTGCGCTCTGTAAGAGCACTTCAATTATGATTATATCACTGTCAAAAGAACCATCAATTCAGAAAGATTTTTGTTTCTCTCATTTTGAGAGATATCCTGTTTTACCTCTGTTGTCTTACGTTTCATAGTGCAGTCCTCATATTCTGCCTGACTGAATTGGTATCCAACAACTTTACTTCCTTTTCACTGCCGCAACATCAATTCCGTTCTCTTCTAAATATGTCTCAAATTCGTCGCTTCCATGCTTTTTGAAAAATTCCGCCTCTTCCTTCGACACGAAAAAGCACATATACATCTCACATTCCTCATCGACAACGGAAAATTCCTCCGGCAGCCCCGATACATCCGTAAAATACAAAGCACATTTTCCGCTTGATTCCGAGAAGCCCGGCACGATGTTATCGACACCTTCGATCAGGATGCCTCGTCCGAACTCCATTTTTTCCGAAAGGATATAGCATACCGTATTGGCGAGGATCTCGGAACATTCATCATACAGGTCATCCACTGCCAAAATCACTTCACATTGACGCTTGATTTCCTCGGAAAACTTTGACATTCCGAAAGTGGCAAACACCAAACAGTCTTTAAACACATTGGGAAAGCCGAGGATCTGAATGATCTGATTACCGAAACGATACTGTTCCGTACCGGCGAATTCACCGAGATATTTTGTGTAGTGATCCAGTATTTTTTCATCGATGCCCATAAGCATACACCTCATTGTCAAAAGGCAGACAAGCATTTTCATCCTTCTTTGGTCTCGATCAGCATCCGCTTGCCCGGGCCGTCCACCTCAAACTTATCGGGCGCCACACGAATTATTGTAGTACCATAGGGAGCTGTAATGAATTCATTCAGGTACGGTTCATAATGGAGAACCGAATTGACCAACCACAATTCCAGGTTTTTTGCATTGTTGATATAATCGCCATCCTCGTCACCGACGCAGAAGAACCATCCGCTGTCACTTTCCCTCGTCGGTTCACAGCGTGTACCGTAACCGATCTTCCAGTTGCCCTCACGCACCTTTTTGGAAACGATAACGGACTTTCCGTACAACATTTTCCGCTGTCTCATGGGTTCATGGACCTCTTTAAGCGCAAGGAAGCCCTCCACCTCCCCGGCATCCGGTTCGCCATCGCTTTCCGGTTTTCTGATGTCCTCATCCCAGAACCTGCCGTCAGCCTTTTTCGTGAGCAGGACGGCAAGATTAAAGATATCCTTCTCGTCTGCGTCAAGCCGGTATTGTGTCTCGACCGGTTTGTCATGGCCCTTGCTGCCAAAGGTATAGACATCCAGGGTTCCGTCCTTATAGAGCATCCCCTTTACCGCACCGAGATTTTCCCTGTCGTTATAAAATATATAAAAGTTGGACAGGCGGTCATTTACGTACCAGTCAAAGGCGGTGCCGTTCTGGCCGTTCATGTAAAAGACCGTACCGTTCTTTTCCAGATCTCCCTTGCTGACATCCGGTAAGTTCGCCTTCAAGGTGTCAAGCATATGTTTTTCGATCTGCTCAAGGATTTTATTCATGGTCGTTCCCTCGAAATCATTCCACAACTGCTACAATGTTGCCCTGGCTGTCCCGGATTTCCGTTTTTTTCACTTCGACAAAAAGCGGCATGGAACGAAGAGGATATCTCCCTGCATGGGGCTCGATCGCGGCAAATTCCTCCAGCGCCTTTTCATTCAACTGTATAACACCGAAATCATCGGATTCCTTTCCAAAGCCGCATTTCTCGGCCATGACAAATGCGATCGCCAGTTTTTCATCCTGCAGATAAAACTGTCTTCCCTTGGAAAGACGGGCCTTCACCATGGCGGTGATCTTGGAAACGCTTCCCGCTCCCATCGTCAGGATCGCCAGTTTCATTCCGTTGTATTCGCCGACTTCAAAGCTTACGCCGCTTACATAGAATAGCCCGGTGGAGGAACCGTCCCGCTCGATCCCTTCGTCCAGTTCCTTCTTGAACTCTTCTTTGTCGAGCAAACTGTCTCTGCTCAGAACGGCAATCCCAAGAGGGTCATAGCGCCTGTACAACGAGAGGAATTTAGCGCCCTCCCACAGCATCATCGAGTCCATCTCGTCCATTGTCAACGCGATGACCTGTATGAAATCGACCCGGCCATTCGGGGTGTTGATACTCCCAAACAACGGATCCCTGTCAAAACCCAATGCAGCCAGTTTTGTTTCCTTCTCCAGAGCAATCGGCCCGTTGATGTCCATGTGCTGGTTCGGTTCAAACACGTTGCCGGTCTGGAATACATATCTGGCGAGATTCTGCAAAAAATTCATCGGCCACACCGGCGGCTTCTCCTCCTTGCGCTCCAACCGGAATGTCAATTCAAACCCAAACCCGCTCAGTTCCGGGTTTTTGCCCTCTTTCGCATAAAGATCGCTGAATCCGCAGGTAACATAGTGCCAGTTGGGAATGCCTTCCTCACTCTTGAAGACGACCACATAATCCAACGGATCCTTGCCGCCGAGCCGATAGGATACCATTGTTCCGAAGAACTCCCCCTCCTGATTCGGATACGCTTTCGCAAACTGTGCCAGAATTGCCTGAAATCCGGGATCCTCAAAATTCTCCGCTGTGTTACCTCTTTCCGTCAGATCGTCCTTATCATTTTTCTTCTTTTTGAATCCGCTGAACAGTCCCATATACCTTCTCTCCTTCTCACCGTTACAGTTATTACCGCATCGGAATACTAATCCAGCCAGCATGCGAGCTGCTGAAGCCCCTTAAGACAGCCGCATCCCTCGTCGGATGCAAAGTGTGTCTCCACAAGTTCCAGGACCCGCAGCTGTTTCATCTCCTGAAATATCTTGTAATCCGGCATTACAAGCTCCGTGATCCGCAGCACCTGAACCCCCGTAAAATGAAGGATATCCCGGTACAATTCGTAAAAAAGCCGCTCCTCCCGTCTCTCTGTAGCATCCATGCCCTCTGCCTGAGCAAGAGCAATCACCTCAAGGAAATCATAGCCGGACACAATGTGGGGTTTGTAGTTCTCCCACGCTGCCTCCGCCGCGTCGGAATGTGCCTCGTTATATTCCTCATCGTCAAATCCGAACATGGACGGATTCAGCAGGTTTGACCGCCTTTCCTGATTCAGAAAGGCTTCTATGCTCTTTCCACGCAGACAGTAAACCCACTCGTCCCCGCCATCCGTATCCGCAAACGGTTCGGGCGGATTGGCCGTCGACAGATCAACTTCAAATCCTGCTTTAAACCGGTTGCTGCGGCCGATCTTCACGTACTTGATCTTCTCCAATGCCTCCGTTGTCAAAGCTTCCTCTGACGGCCAATCCAGGGCCTTTCTCACCACATCCTCCAACCATCTGTTCTCGAACTGTACACCCATTGTAAATCCCCTTTCTCAATTCCCGTTTTCTTCTGTCTGAAGATAAAAGGACGGTATCAATTCGTGGCTTCGGTAGGAATCGCCGTACCGAAATCCCGACCTCCTTTGCTGTCCGATATACCTCTTGATCTCGTCAAGGGTTTTCGTCTCCACTTCATCCTGATAGAACTGTGTCTCAGCGTAAACGTATGCATCATTTTCCGGATCCCGGTATCCGCCGCTCCCCACAGATTCCGGTTGCTGTGACACCTCACAGTAATCCCACCAGAGAATGGCGGAGACACGGCCGCCCTCGGCATAGAGAAGATCAAGAAAAGTCTCCCAATCCTTGAAAAGATACTCCGAACCGATGGCATGCTCATCGATATACTTTTGTACTTTCGGGCTTATCATTTTTCTCCGTGTCCTCTCTTACGCATGCATGGAAAAATCGTACCAGTCCTCCTTGTTACCAACGACCCATTCAAGTCCGCGTCGGCGCTCGATCACAATGGAGGGATCCAGATTGCCGATGGAGGAAGCCGGATGAACCTTCGCGTCATTGATGGCCCAATTGTAGCGGAAGTAAAGGTCCAGCATGTCCAGAATCTCGTCCTTCTTGCGAAGCTTGCTTTTCTTCACAAGGTCGTCGACGGATTTGCAGCTCATCACGATATTGATCGCCTTCTGGCAGTCACAAACGCTGCTGGCGTCGGTGATGTCCTTGACGAGCCCAAGGCACCAACAGAGGGACCAGTACGCCTCATACGCCCAGTCCATATCGATGGCATCCTGCCTTGAGTATGTGCCGTCGATAATCCTTCTCTCCTTCGAATTCAACTGGTCCATCACTCCGAATTGCTCGATCATGGGCTTGAAGTAATTCAGGCCCTCGGTATAATTGCCCTTTCCGATGTCGCAGGCGATCTGGATCACGAAGAAGCAGGCGACGGCCCTTTTGCAAATGGCCTCAACGCTCCTCAGCTCCACACTGTCGTCATCCCATTTTGTCATCAGCTTCTCGGCCACGGCGATCTTCTTTTTTGCAACAAATTTGTTGTTTTTTTCGCGGCGTTTCTTTTGCACAGGCGTCTCGGGAAGTTCCTGATTGAGGATACACGGATGGTTGGCTCTCATATACGCGATCGTCTGGTCAAACATTTCCCGACTGATATTCACCACCATGAGTTTGCCCTTTTGCGCAGCAAAGTAAAACTCCTTGCCCGCGAGGCAGATTTGAAAGAGACCTTCATACTGGCCTTCATCCGTCGTAAAAAGATACCCCCAACCGACGCTCAGACCTTTGAGTTCCTCCTCCGTGATCAGATTGTTCTGAATCAACACACCCAATGCCGTATTGGCAAAGTACTCTTTCACTTCCCTGTTGTAAATCTGATTGATTTCCATTTTGACCCTCTCCTTATAGTCGTTATACATTCTGCTTGCGGCACCGGAAGAAAATGAAATCAGGCTTGTGGATGATGCCGCCGAACTTGTCAGGATGCGCCTTGAGGATTTCCTCGGGCAGGTCCGCCTCCTGACACTCCTCAATGATGAACCCCGCCGCCACGATCTCGTTGATCAACGTGGAAATCTTCCGGTGATACACCTCGTAATCCTCAACCACCCACCGGACATGACGCACGCCCTCGATGTTGTAATTGCGAAGGTTCGCGTACAGCCGCTCCCCGTCCGCCGTTCTGGTATACCGGTCGTACACACCATCCCATGCCGTGGCAAGCGGATGTGACATGGAGAAGACGCAGTATCCGGAATCCTTCAGAAGCGCGTAGATTTTCTTCATCAACCCGCCGAAATCCTGTGCGTAATCGAACGCCAGCGAGCTGGTGATCACATCGAACCGCTCCGTGACCTGCTCCAGATCCTCGAAGGCGAGCCTTCGGTAAGCGATATTTTCCGCGGAATTATTCTCCCGTGCGAACGCCAGCATCTTCTCGGAAATATCGGTTCCCAATACAGAAAATGCCCCCATCCTCGAGTACTGCAGCGCATGCTGTCCCATCCCGCATCCGATGTCCAACACATTCTTCCCGGTCAGATCCGGCAGCATTGCGGTGATGATCGGCGTCTCGATGGTGTCGTTGAAGTTCAGTTCCTCACTGCGGTCGCTTTTGAATTTGCCGAAAAATGTTTCGTCGTCATAAATATTCTGTTTTGCCATGGATTCCCCCCCTATCTTCCCTCCAAAAAATTACTACCTAAACATTATCATTGTTTAGGTAGTAAATCAATGCGTTATTTGATTCTGATAGATTTAGTTCGCTTGTGCCTTCTTGCGGTACGCGGTAACGCCGGCTGCACCTGCAATAGCGAAAAGCATCACGACTGCAATCGGAAGCACGGGGAATCCGTCTCCGGTCTTCGGCGCCTGCGGAGCATCCGGGATCGGAATCGGGGTCGGGCTCGGTTCCGGTTCTTCCTCGACAGGCTCCTTGATGACCAGCTTCACTTCACTAAGCGCATCGGCAAATACAACCGTAATCGTGTGTTCCCCTGCGCTGAGCGCCTTCAGTGTCGCCTCATCGATGGTGATCACAGTGCTTCCCGCCTTAGCCGAAACCTTCACAGGGTTCTTGTCAATCTGCGTCTCACGGTAGTTTCCGAAGCAAAGCTCATCCTGCTCGCTGCGCTTAAACGTAAGCGTGATATCTCCGCTCTCCCACTCAATGGTATCGCCTCCGACCGGAATGTACGAAATCACATCTCCTTCCGTGATCCCGCAGATCTCACAGGTCTTCGGTGCATCACCGGTGGCAGCTTTCCAGACATGACCTTTGGCAGTGATTGTCTTACCCGTGATCGTATCTCCGCAAAGGATACATTTCCGGTCTGTCTCCTTACCGTTATCCGTACAGGTCGCTTCTTTCGCAGTGTTTGCAACCTCCTGATAGTCATGATCAAGGGGACTGCCGGACTCAAAGGTTTCCGTCCCTTTTTCGCCGCAGGCGCTGCAGGACTTGTAGTAGACAGCCGGTTTCGTACAGGTTGCGGCAGTCTTTAAGTATTTTGCATCGGCAAGTTCCTGATCAAAACTATGACCGGACGCCGAGATCTCCTTGCCGGTAATCACGGCATTGCAACGGCTGCACTTTTGGTCCGCTTCCTTGCCGGCCTTCGTGCAGGTCGGTGCAACCGCAGAACCATCCACGGCCTTATAGTCGTGATCCAATGCTTCACCGTAGGAAAATACATCTTTCTCTTCGGTGCTCTTCTCGCCGCACACGCTGCAGGATTTGTAATACACTGCTGCCTCGGTGCAGGTGGCTTCCGTCTTCAGAGTATCCTTGTTGGCATCTTCTTTATCAAACTTATGGCCGAGGGCATCATCAAACCCGAAAGTTTCCGTGCTCTTCTCGCCACATTTGCAGGACTTATAGTAAACCGACCCTTGCGTACATGACGGTCCGGTGACGAGACAGCCAGCATCGACAATGTCCTCGTAAACATGCTCCGACCACTGTACATGGAGCGTTGTGTCCGCAGAGAATGCTGCCTTTGCTTTGTCCTTAAACGAATCTCCTGAGCCGTTCTCTTCGGTAGTCCACTCAACGAAGCTGTGACCGGTCTTGGCATAAAGATTCTCAGGAAGCACCTTCGGCAGGTTCAGCGTCACAACAACCGGTTCCATCGTCCCTTCGCCACTGTTGGCGTCAAATGTGATGGTCGCGCAATTTACTCTTTGTGCATTCCCTTCTTCAATCTCCTCCACAGTAGTACCCGCAACATAATATATGATGTCACCGGTGAATGTTTCATCGATTATCTCATCAATGGGGATTTCACTACCCGGATTACTATTTTCTCCTCCGCTTCCGATGCCACCCCCCATAAGCCAATTTTTCTCGGCTCCGCCGGATACCATAACGACCGCATCATTTTGAATCTTGATATTGGTCGCTTCTCCGTTAACACCGCCGCCGATTCCCGCTCCTTCATAAGTTGCGATTGCAGTTACTGTTCCGCCGGATATGCAAATGTCGGCACCGTCCGAATAGAAACCGCCTCCGATCCCGGCTCCCCCCATCTTTGCCTTTGCGATAACCGTTCCGCTGGTAATGGAAATATCATGTCCCGAACCATAATAACCGCCGCCGATTCCCGCTGCATCACTTCCTGCTTCGGCAAGTACTGTTCCCCCTGATATTTTGATGTTAAATCCGGAACCTTGTGATCCGCCTCCGATTCCGGCTCCGTTATTGCCTCCTCTCGCGGTAACATTTCCACCGGTTATCGTAATATCGTAACCGTCACAATTTTCTTCGTACGTGCCGCCTCCGCTACCGATTCCGGCTCCATCAGATTCACTTTCTGCAATCACTGTTCCACCAATGATGGTAATACCAAAGCCATGCCTTCCTCCTCCGCCACCGATTCCGGCTCCACCGCCGAAATGACAATGAGGATTCTCCTGTTCAAATGAACCTCCTCCTATAGCCTGCAAAGTCCCGCTTAAATCCTCCGAAGTAATTGTAAGGACTTCTTTATTTTCCTTCTGCACTCCGGCGCAACCCTTTCCACTTGCGACAATGTTTGAGCCCTCCAATTGAATAACGACGGCGCCGTCGCCGGAGGTCAGGACCGCCGGCTTGCCACAAGTATCACTTTGACTCGGATTCCCGTCTTTATCAATAGCAGTCACATCAATTCCCAGATCGCGGAACACCACGGTGACAGTCTCATTTTCCGCAGCCGTTATTATCACGGAATACTGCCTTGTCTTTCCCGTAACCACCACTGACTTGCCATTTCCGGTGGATGCATCGATCACTTCATCGAACAAGGCTTTGGACATATCGATAATATATTCATTTCCCATAACCGATACTGCGGGATCCACAATATTCAATTTCCCTGCCTTAGTCGTCAGCTTATAATCCTGGGTAACATTTATTGAATCAAGATTACAGACAGAAAATGAAGAATTGTTGTATTGGCCGTTTTCATACACTCCCACCTCTCGTCCGCTGGATGGCGTATAGTTTATTTTACCGATATCGCCAGGAGCCAGACCGTAAAAGAGTTCCTTGTCTGTATCTGACCTGCTCCATCCATAGAGCAGCTCACCCGAGTAATCAATTGTCCTGTCTTCCATTTTGATTGTCAGACTCGCCGGGCTGATACTCAAAGAGCCAAATGATGTTGTCACATCATAATCAACCTCATTCTCCAAAGACCACGTAAAACTGTTCTCTTTGGGACCGTCCCACACATGAGTAACTGCCGCAGAATCGTCAGGCACTATCCTCACCCTATCGCCGGTAGGCAGAGTAAATTCAGTCTGACCTTCGTATCCTTCATCGGTATTCTCTCCATACGTAACGGTATACTTCTTTTTGGTATGTTTTTGCCCGTCATAGTCCCAATCATCGGTTGCAGAAACAATCTGAAGACGCTGTTTACCCGCTGCATCCTTCGCATTCCTTTCCATCACGGAAAGCATGCCGATGATCATCGCCATGCTAAACAGCATTCCCAGACAAATTGCCGTTATCTTTTTCCAATACCGTTTCATGTCAACCCCTCCGTAAGCCAATAAATTCGAAAATATTTTACCATACCTTCTTCGCCGTGTATATCCCATACAGCTTCGGTTATCCTTACAATTTTGCAAGTGAACCTATGATTATTCTATACTCTTCAGCGACTCCGCCATGTCGATATTCTCGAGGCGGCGGTACATGATCAGGTCGACTACGACCGCGAACAGGAACGTGTACACGAAGCTCATCAGGTAACTCGTCCACTCGACGCGAACGCGGAAGGAAACTAAATCGACCTGGATTTTGGACATGACAAAGGTTAACAACAGCCGGCCGAGGGGAACGCCTACCAGGGCGCCGATGGCCGTGAGCATCAGGTTCTCGCGGAAGACATAGAGCGAGGTCTCAAGGCTGCGGAAGCCGAGCACCTTGATGGTGGCGATTTCCCGGAGACGCTCCGTGATGGTGATGTTTGTAAGGTTGTATAAGACGATGCCCGCAAGCGCTGCCGCGCATACGATGACGAGCACGACGATGAGGTCGAGGCTGCCGAGCATATTGAAGATCCAGCTCTCGAACTCGGCAATGACGTTGACGGACTGTACTTCTTCGGTTTTCTGCAGCCTGGCGCCGACTTCGTACACATCGGTGCCGTCCGCACGAACCGCAATGCAGGTGTCACATGCCGGCGTCTGCCCCATCAGATCCTGATAGGTCTCCCGAGTCATGTACAGGCAATTGCCGACATAATTCAGGCAAATGTTACCGACCTTCACAGTGATGTCCCGATAGCCTTCACGGCGGATGGTTATCGTGTCGCCGACCTCGATGTCAAGCTGTCTCGCGAACTTGTCATTGACGAAGCACTCTCCACGGTCCGGCATGCCGATCTCGTGCTTCTTTACATCGGTGAGGGTCACGAGTTCGCCGTAGGCCGCGGTGTCCTCCGGCACATAGAGATAACTGTCCTTTGAGGAATTCTCGGTGACCACCGTGATCGCGGCGTACTCAAGCCACGCCGTCTTTGAGAGAAACTCGGAGGTATCCGAAAGGAAGGAGGCTTTTGCATTTTCCGAGAGGCGGACCGAATAGTCATACCGCTCGATCGTGCCGTACTGCTCCTGGGTAATCGTCGTGATGGAATCGCGGATGCCGTGTCCGGCGATCAGCAACGCCATGCAGCCCGCAATGCCGATGACCATCATAAAGAACCGGCGGCGGTACCGCACCACGTTGCGGACGGAAACCTTCGAGAGGAACGTCAGACGGTTCCAAAGAAAACCGACGCGCTCGAGAAGGATTCGACGGCCGGTCTTCGGCGCTCTCGGCCGGATCAGCTCCGCAGGCACTTCCCGCATCGCCCGGGCAATGCTTAAGACGGTCACGCCGACGGGACACAGGATGGCGACGGCCATGCAGAATGCAAAAAGCTTCGGATTCCACACAAACACCAGCTTGTCGGTGAATCCGTACATGATGTCATAGACCTTCCAGATGACCGACGGAAACGCGCGGCATCCTGCAAAATACCCGAGGACTCCGCCGAGCACTGCCGCCGCACCCGCATAGATGATGTACTTCATGGCGATCGCAGGGCCGGTGTACCCGAGGGCTTTCATCACGCCGATCTGGGTGCGTTGCTCCTCGATCATCCGGCTCATGGTGGTCATGCACACAAGGGCAGCGACCAATATGAAAAATGCGGGAAATACAGTGGCGATTCCCTCGACGATATGAGCGTCGTTGTCAAAGCAGACATAGCCGATATTCGTATTCCGGTCCAGACAGTATTGGGAGTACAGAATGTTGACGGCGGACAGATTTTTCGCGTAATCCTCCGGCGTGCCGGGCAGACCGTACTCGGCAATCTTCGCTGCTGCCGCCTCGTAGTACTCCCTAAGGATATCGTCTTTGATCTCGTCCGCACGAAGCTTCGTCAGCTGCTCGCAGAGAGCCTTCATGGCGTCGGAAGTATCGTCGAGCATGGCCTCGTACTCGTCGCTGTAGATCTTCTCGCCGTGGTTTGTCACCGCATAGAGGGACGTGTACACCTCCGAGGCAAAGCCCTCCTTCGGGATGTACATATAGCTGTTCACGGTACCGTCCAAAAGCTCCGTGGTGCCGCGCTCATAATTCAGGTACAATGGAGAGTACACCAGACCGACAACGCGGTATTCTTTGTACGCAAGGTTGATCTCTCCCATGCGCTTCATAGCGCTTTGCTCGATGTCGGCGAAGAGGTCGCCGGTCTTGCCGTCGGCCGTGCCATTGGCTGCGGAGGTATCACCTTCCGTTTCCTCCGCGGGCGCCACAAAAGCGTCCTCCACCACGACGAGCGTATCCAGCCGGTCGGGGCCGAAGTTCCGCGCGTCCACGACACACTCGTTGGGCGCCTGCGGCATTCTGCCGTCCGTAAGCTTGAGCTCATTGACGCCGGTCGTCAGCGAATGCACCGCCATAACGCGGTCGTCCCCGTACAGACTGTCACGGAAAATGACGTTCTTCTGAATCTCGCCATCCGCCGCGACCACATGGGAATCCCTGCGGAGCTCCTCAAGCTCCCGCTCGGCAAATCCGATGTTCGAAACGAACCGGTAGTCAAACATCTTAAGGTCCGTCAGATACTCATCGGTGGTCGCGATCATATCCTCCGTGGTAATGCGAAGACCTGCAAAAAAACCCACGCCAAGGGCTATGATGGCGGCAATCGCCAGGAAGCGCCCGAGACTTGAGCGGATTTCGCGTACTGTGGTTTTTCGCATTCCTCTTGTCATCGTATATCACCACTCGATCTGTTCAATCGGTGTTACCTTTTCATTCTTGTACATGTTCTTGATCCTGCCGCTTCCGACTTCGATCACCCGGTCCGCCATCTTTGCGATGGCCTGGTTGTGCGTGATGATAACCACGGTCATCTCGTATTTACGCGCCGTCTCCGCCAGGAGGGCAAGGATCGCCTTACCGGTCTTATAATCGAGGGCGCCCGTAGGCTCGTCGCACAGAAGAAGCTTCGGTTTCTTCGCTAAAGCTCTTGCGATCGCCACGCGCTGCTGTTCCCCGCCCGAGAGCTGGGCCGGAAAATTCTGCATTCTCTCCTCAAGTCCCACCGCTGTCAACACCTCCGCGGCGTTGAGGCTGTCCCGGCAAATCTGCGACGCCAGCTCCACATTTTCCAACGCGGTAAGGTTCTGCACCAGGTTGTAGAACTGGAACACGAATCCGATATCCGCGCGGCGGTACTCCGTGAGCTGTTTGCGGTTGAAGGAGGACACCTCCGTCCCGTCCAGAAGCACCTTGCCGTCGGTGGCGGAGTCCATTCCGCCGAGGATATTGAGGATTGTTGTCTTGCCGGCACCCGAGGCGCCGACAACCACGCAGATCTCCCCTTTTTCAATCGTAAAATCAACCCCGTTCAGGGCAGGTATCGTCACCTCCCCGACGCGGTAAATCTTGGTCACATTTTGGAATTCGACATAGCTCATGATTCTCTCCTAACGATAGTACGAATCCACCACATAGAACTGGTTCCGAAGCGTGTCATGATCCTGCTTGGTCTTGGCATACTCGGTCCATTTGGTGACGTAGGCCTCCAGCTTTCCGAGGTACTCCTGCTCCGATGTCGTGCCCTCCGCCACCTGTGTGAGACCCTTCTCCCAGCTAGCGGTAAGCTCGGGGTTTAAGAGTGAACGGATGGACACGTATACGACGTAAAAAACCATCTCCCCGAGTTTCTTCGGCGTGATCACCTGGGTCTTCTTATTGAGGTTTAAGTAGTCGATCTTGATCAACTTATTCAGAATCTCGGCGCGGGTTGCACTGGTGCCGATGCCGCTTCCCTTGATCTGGGCACGAAGCTCCTCATCCTCGATGAGCTGTCCCGCATTTTCCATCGCAAGGATCAAGGAACCGGATGTGTAGCGCTTCGGAGGCTTTGTCTCGCCCTCCCGGAGCTCATATCCCGCAATATCGATCTTTGCACCCTTCTTCAGGGCCTTGATGCGGTCAAAGAGCGCTGTGTCAAGAACCTCCTCAGGCTCCTCCTCGGACTTGTTGTCATCCTTGCCGTCCTCGTTAGCCTTATCCTTCTTAGCAGGTTTCGCTGCCTCGTCCGCGCCGGCCTGCTTCGCCTCGTCCGTGCCGTACAGGGCAAGGTAGCCGGGGTTCTCCAGCACTTTGAAGCTGCTGAAGAAATGCTCTCCGCGAAGCTCCAGCTCCATGGAAATCTTCTGATACTCCGCAGGTGGATAGAAAATCGCAAGGAATCGCCTCACGATCCGGTCATATACTTTGCGAGCCAGTTCACCGACAGAAGCAAGTTCAGACTGCCCGTCACCGGTGGGAATGATGGCGTAATGGTCCGTAATCTGCTTGTCGTTGACATACTTCGTCTTGGCGATGGTCGCGTACAGTCCGTACTCCTTCACCTGACGCGTGTACGGCAGGTATTCACTGTTTTTGGAAAGCCCCGCAAGATTCTTTGTAATCTCCTTCGCAACTGCTGTGGAGAGCACTCGGGCATCGGTTCTGGGATATGTCACAAGCTTGCGCTCGTAGAGCATCTGCACGATCTTCAACGTCTCGTCCGGGCTGATCTTGAACAACCTGGAGCACTCGTTCTGAAGCTCCGCCAGGTTGAACAGAAGCGGCGGGTTTTTCTTCTCTTTCTTCTTCTCGATATTCGCAAGAGTCGCCTGCTGACACTCCGGGTCGGAGTTGTCGACAAGGTAATGGTTACTCGGTTCCTGCTCCTGCATTGGCACAACCCTCGCCGCAATGCCTTCATTCTCTATAAATTCGCTTCCGGCATCTCCTTCCGATGCACTGTTCTCCGTGACCTCCGCGGGCGCCTTCACGCCGCCGAGCATCGCGATCAAAGCCTCCGCGTCCTCGCGCTTGCGGAAGCCATTTTCCTTATAGAGAAGCGGGGATTCAAAGTACTTTGAGCCATTCACGGCACGCCATTCGCCGTGGAACTGCTCACCGTCCAAGGAGTACGCGCCCATCACGCGATAAAACGGCGTCTTCACGAAATTGCGGATGTCCTGCTCCCTGCGCACGACCATGCCCAGAACGCAGGTCATCACGCGGCCGACGGAGATCGCACCGAGCCGGTCCATATGCAGATGGCTTCGAAGAAGCGTCCCGTAGTTGATGGTGAGGGCTCTCGAGAAATTGATGCCCATCAGATAGTCTTCCTTCGCCCGCAGATATGCGGCGTCGGACAGATTGTCATAGGCGGACAGCGGCTTGGCCTCGCGGATCCCGCGTAAAATCTCCTCCTCAGTCTGGGAGTCGATCCAGACGCGGCGCTTATCCTTCGTATCAGGCACCTTCGCCATCTGGTCCACCAAACGATATATGTACTCTCCCTCTCGCCCCGAGTCGGTGCAAACATAGATGCGTTCCACGTCGTCGCGGTTGAGAAGGCCTTTGACCGTATCAAACTGCTTTTTCACATTGCCGATGACCTCATACTTCCATGTCTTCGGCAGAAACGGAAGCGTCTCGGCCTTCCACTGCTTCAGGGCCGGGTCGTAAACTTCCGGGTAACTCATCGTAACCAGGTGACCCACGCACCATGTCACCACGCTGTTACCGCTCTCCAGATATCCGTCTTTGCGCAAAAAATCCTCGTGCAGAGCCTTGGCAAACTCCTGTGCAACGCTTGGTTTTTCCGCAATGTACAACTGCTTCATGCTGTCGTCCTTTCTCTTTCCCCGAGTGCTCTTATTGTACCACAGCGGAGGGTGCAAAGCAAACAAAAGAGGGGATTTTATCCGCCGCATAAGGCAGAAAGGCCGCTCCCCGAAAGGAGCGGCCGCATTTCCGTATTATCTTTATTTACTCGTACAGCGGGTACTTGTCGGTCAGGGACTTCACGATCGCGTAAGCCTCTGCCTTCTTCGTCTCGTCGCCCGGGTTCTTGATGACAAGGGCGATCGCCTCGGCAATCTTGTCGCAATCGTCCTCGTTCATACCGCGGGACGTAATTGCTGCGGTTCCCAAACGGATACCGCTGGTTACGAACGGCGATGCCGGATCGTTCGGGATCGTGTTCTTGTTGCAGGTGATGTGCACCTCGTCGAGAAGCTTCTCAGCATCCTTACCGGTGATGTTCATGTTGATGAGGTCAACAAGCATCAAGTGGTTGTCCGTACCGTCGGATACGATCTTGAAGCCGCGGCTCTGCAATCCCTTGCAGAGAGCCTGTGCGTTCTTCACGATGTTGCCTGCGTACTCCTTGAAGGAAGGCTCCAGCGCTTCCTTGAAGCAGACAGCCTTGGCAGCGATGACATGCATCAGAGGGCCGCCCTGGATTCCCGGGAACACAGCCTTGTTGAGCTTGTGCTCATCGGCAAATGCCTGGCTCGAAAGGATCATACCGCCTCTCGGTCCGCGGAGCGTCTTGTGAGTCGTCGTGGTAACAACATGAGCGTAAGGAATCGGGCTCTCATGGTAACCGCCGGCTACAAGGCCTGCGATGTGCGCCATGTCTACCATCAGGTAAGCACCCACCTCGTCCGCAATCTCGCGGAAACGCTTGAAATCAATCTTGCGGGCATAAGCGCTGGCACCGGCGATGATCAGCTTCGGCTGGCACTCCTCTGCAATGCGCTCCACCTCGTCATAGTCAATGAAACCGTTGTCATTCACACCGTAAGGCACGATGTTGAAGTAGGTTCCGGAGAAGTTCACCGGGCTGCCGTGGGTCAGGTGACCGCCGTGTGCAAGGTTCATACCCATCACGGTGTCGCCGGGCTTCAGGAGTGCGAACTGCACTGCCATGTTCGCCTGTGCACCGGAGTGCGGCTGTACGTTGACATACTCGCAGCCGAAGAGCTTCTTCGCACGCTCGATGGCAAGATTTTCCGCAATATCCACGCACTGGCATCCGCCGTAGTATCTCTTTCCGGGATATCCTTCCGCGTACTTGTTGGTGAGCACGCTGCCCATCGCTGCCATAACAGCCTTGCTGACAAGGTTCTCGGAAGCGATCAGCTCAATGTTCTCTCTCTGGCGGCCGAGCTCGAGTTCAATACTCTCCGCAAGTTCCGGATCAACCGTCTTCACATCGTCAAATGAATACATAGCGATTTCCTTTCTTTCGCAACTTGTTCTATATTCGCGGGTCAGAACTTGTAGTTCTCCCCTTCAAATACCAACGCGCACATGCCGTTTCCGACATGACTTCCGATAATCGGACCAACCTGATAAATCTTTACTTCGCGCACAAGACCTTCCGAGAGAAGCAGGTCCTTCAGATACTCCGCCTTCTCCGGGCATCCCGCATGGGCCACAAACACCGTCTGTTCCTGCGGATTGTACGCATCCTCCTTAAGGCGTCTCACAAGGTAAGCCATGGCGTTCTTCGCGCCGCGCTCCTTGGAAACCACCACCAGCTTTCCCTCTTCGTCCACAGAGAGAATCGGCTGGATCTTCAACGCAGTCCCGAGGATCGCCTCGATGGACGAAAGCCGTCCGCCCCTCCGCAGATGCATCAGGTTGTCCACCATAAACCAATGGCAGGCGTGAAGCACCGCATTGTCCGTAAGGGCTAAAACCTCATCCATGGACGCGCCGTTTTTGTAAGCCTCTCCGGCCTTGCAAATAACGAAGCCCTCGCCCGCGCAGGCACACCTCGTGTCATAGACCTCAATGCGCCGCTCCGGATAATCCTCGGCAAGCTCCGAGGCTACCATCCGCGCCGTGTTGTATGTTCCGCTCAACCCGGAGGAAAAGCAAAGGTACAGCACATCCTTTCCTTCCTTAAGGCTCGCCTCAAAATAATCGTGGTACACCATCGGATTGATCTGCGCCGTGGAAGGCATCTCTCCCGCCTTCAGCCGCTCGTAGAACTCCGCGGTAGTGATCTCACGCTCATCGGCATAATGCGTGTACTCGCGGTCTCCCAGGCGGAATGCCATCGGAATGCAGACTACGCCGTAGGAATCGTATGTCGCCGCGTCCAGATCGCAGGTGACATCCGAAAGCAATGTGTAATTATTCATTCGTTTCCTTCACAATCGGAGTTTCGTCCGATTCTTCCCTCAACAATATATACAATCCATCCTCAACAATGCCGCGGAAAATGTCGCTCCGCGAGCCTATCGAATCATACCACAAACCGTTGTAAAAGAAAACAGAAAGTTTAGCAGTTTATAAAAATGTAAGTTTTAGCCGACAAGGTTCTCCAGCAGGCCGTAGCTGATGATATTCACAATGACTGCCGCCATCAGAACGCCGAGCAGGATTGCCAAAAACGCCTTCTTGATATTGAACTCGAAAAGCGATGCGATCAGGGAACCCATCCACGCTCCGGTTCCCGGGATCGGAATACCGACGAACAGGAGCAGGAATATGAACTCGCCCTTCTCGACTCCGGCCGATTTCCTGCTCGCCCGCTCCTCCAGCTTCAGCACAAGCTTCTTCAGGATGTTGTGCTCCTTCATAAACTTGAAGATCGCCTTGATGAAGAACAGGATAAACGGTATCGGCAGAAGGTTTCCCGCGATGCAGATCAGACTCGCCGTGAGCATCGGGATCTTCAGAGACCAGGCAACCACGAGGCCGCCGCGAAGTTCGATGAACGGAAGCATCGATACGAAGAAAATGAATACTTCCTTCGGAAGCCAGCTTCCGAGACTTGCGTTATACCAATTAACCAAACTATCCATATTGTGTCTTTTCTTTCTCCCGCCTGAATATTTCCGCGCCTTCGGTTACAGTCCGAGGATCCGGCTGACTTCCTTCTTCATGTCCTCGGTGGCGCAGACCGTATCGTGCCGCACGGGCGCCGTGCGAAGCTCCGTGATCGCCGGAGGCAAAGTGACGTTGGCGATCGCCGAAAGCCGGTCGATCAGCGCAAAATCCTCCTCGTTCGAGGTCTTACCCTCGATGGCTGTCATCACGCTTCTTGCGAACTTGAACGGGCTTGCCGTGGAAGCGATCACCGTGCGCGTATCGTCACGGGATCCTGCAAGATACTGACGGTACACGAAGGATGCAACCGCCGTATGCGGATCGATCACGTATCCGGTGCGGTCGTACAGCGTCCGGATCGCCTCTGCGGTGTCCTCCTCGGTGGCGTAGCCCGAGATAAAGTCGATCAGTCCGTCACGCATCGCCTGCGTGATCTCGTATTTGCCGCCGGAGGAAAGCTCCTTCATGAGCGCTGCCGTAACATCGCAGTCATCTCCCGCAATGTGATAGATCAGTCTCTCCAGGTTGCTGGAGATGAGGATATCCATGGACGGCGAGCTCGTGAGCACGAACTCGCGGTTGCGGTCATACGTTCCTGTCTCGAAGAAGTCGAACAATACCTTATTCGTATTCGATGCGCAGATCAGCTTGGCAATCGGCACACCGATCTGTTTTGCATAGTAAGCGGCAAGAATGTTGCCGAAGTTTCCGGTGGGAACCGTCACATTGATCTGCTCGCCCTCGCGGATATGCCCCTCGGCGAGAAGCTTGGCATAGGCAAATGTGTAATACACGATCTGCGGTACCAACCGGCCGATATTAATGGAGTTGGCCGATGAGAAACGGAATCCGTGCTCCGCGAGTTCCTTCTTGAGAGCCTCGTCGTTGAACATCTTCTTCACGCCCGTCTGCGCATCGTCGAAGTTTCCGGTGATGCCGATGACGTAGGTGTTGTCGCCCTTCTGGGTGACCATCTGACGCTCCTGCACTGCGGACACGCCGTGCTTGGGATAGAACACGATGATCTTCGTGCCCGGCACATCGGCAAATCCGGCCAGCGCAGCCTTGCCCGTATCCCCGGAGGTAGCCGTCAGAATGACGATCTCATCCGTGATGCCGTTCTTCTTCGCAGCCGTCGTCATCAGGTGCGGAAGAATGCTGAGCGCCATATCCTTAAACGCGATGGTCGCGCCGTGGAACAGCTCCAGATAGTAAGCTCCGTCCGCCTGCACCAGCGGAGCAATCTCCTCAGTGTCGAACTTGCTGTCGTAGGCCGCATCGATACAAGCCTTCAGCTCCTCCTCCGTGTAGTCGGTGAGGAACAGTGAAAGCACCTCATACGCAGTCTCTTTATATGTCATCCGCGACAACTCGCGCATGGTCTTGCAAAGACGCGGCAGCTTCACGGGTACATACAGTCCCCCGTCCGGTGCCAGTCCCTGCAGGATCGCCTGCGATGCCGTCACTTCCTTCGCGTCTCCGCGAGTGCTTTTATATATCATATCCATATCGGCAGCCTCCGTACCTTATTCCCGGTAAAGTATAACATAAACCTTCGCTGACATACAACCGTATTCCCACCGCGGACAAGTAGAATCTTCGGGCATTTTCCGAGGGTTTGTTGTGCATTTTTTCTTCCGTCTCTTACAGCTTGAATCCCGTCCCGACGAACTGGGCAACATCCCGTCCGGTGTCGTCCGTCACATCCACGTTGACGATGGTCGTGCTGCGCCCGCTCTTTTTGCACACGGCCTTCGCGATCAGCTTCGTTCCCTTCGGCGCTCCGAGGTAATTGATGCTCACCTGCTGGGCTACCGTGGGCTTGTGGATCTGGTTCACGCATACGGCGAAGGCGAAGTCCGCCAGAGTGAAGATCACGCCGCCCATGACGCCGCCGTTGGCGTTTTGATGGCGCGTTGTCAGCGTCATATCGCACACTGAATAGTTCTCGCCGAGCTCCCGGAGCTCCATCCCGTTCTCGGTGGCAAACCGATCTCCCGTAAAATACTCTCTCGCTTCCTCTGTGCTGGCAAATGTGCCCATAATCCGTCCTCCGGATCATGTAATCGTTTCGTGTAAGAACATGTATTATTCCCGTGATCAGGGCCGCAGATGCGCTCCGCGGCCCTGTCGGATTTTCGTATCAGCAAGTATCAAAATCTTTGTGATCCGGAAAATGCTTCGCAAACCGTTTCATCCCTGTCAGATCAGAGTCATCAGATCCACATACTCTCTCTTCAGGCTGGCGGCAACGTTGCGGTTTACGATCTTGCCGTCGTAGAGGTTAGCGCCGTTTGCAAGGCCTGCATTTTTCTTCATCGCAGCCTCGAATCCGAGGTCGGCGATCAGCTTGCCGTAGCGGAACGTAGCGTTCGCAAGCGCAACCGTCGAAGTGTAGGGAACCGCGCCGGGCATATTGCCGACACAGTAGTGAACGATACCCTCCTCGATAAATACCGGATCGTCGTGGGTCGTCACATGGGAGGTCTCGCAGCAGCCGCCCTGATCGATGGCGATATCCACGATGACAGCGCCCTTCTTCATGAGCTTCAGGTGCTCCCTGCGGACAAGCTTCGGGGTTGTTCCCCCGGGGATGAGAACCGAACCGATGACGAGGTCGGCGTCCTTTAAGCACTTGCGGATGTTGCCCTCGGTGCTCATCAGCGTCGTGATGGAGCTTCCGAAGATATCCGAGAGGTAGGACAGGCGGTTTAGGTTCACATCGAGAAGCGTAACGTTTGCGCCGACGCCCACAGCAGCCTTCGCCGCATAGGTTCCGGCGATACCGCCGCCGATGATCACGACATTGCCCGGAGCCACGCCCGGAACACCGCTAAGGAGAAGGCCTCTTCCGCCGAACTTCTTCTCCAGATATTTTGCACCCTCCTGAATACTCAGGCGGCCGGCAATCTGGCTCATCGGACGAAGGCACGGCAGGTTGCCCGCCTCATCGGTGATGGTCTCAAACGCCACTGCCTTGACCTTGTGCGCGATCAGCGCATCCGTCAGTGCCGGATTCGGCGCCAGATGCAGATAGGTGTACAGGATCTGTCCCTCGCGCATGCAGTCGTACTCGCACTCTTCCGGTTCCTTCACCTTGACGATCATGTCCGCCTGTGCCCACACATCAGCTGCGTTTCCGTAAATCTTTGCACCTGCTTCCTCGTACTCTGCGTCGGGGAATCCCGCTCCCTCGCCAGCTCCCTGTTCCACAAGTACGGTGTGGCCCGCATTGACAAATGCCGCCACGTTGTCCGGCGTCAAGCCGACACGAAACTCCTGATTTTTCAGTTCCCTTGTAGTACCGATGATCATAAAACCCTTCTCCTTTACACATGTTTTCGCAGTCAGTACGGCCACTCGGTTTCCATGGCCGCCTGTTCTCCTATCTTACACGATTGCAGAAGTTTGCGCAACAAAAAGTGCGTACAGGATTCCGATCCGTACGCACGGTTTCGCAGTGTTCGTTGTTATTTCAGGCGGGCGGCTTCCTCGCGGATGATGTTCTTAAGAGACTCCATCCCCGCCCTGATATCCTTGGCAAACGCCAGATTCAGCCGGGCCTTCTGAAGGTTTTGCCGTGGATTCGCAATCTTAAAATATCGGTCGCCGCGAAGGTAATCCGTGAGATACCTCGCCGACAGTTCCGCGGTCACCGCAAGGGTGCACGGCGCCATGGCCTCGATCTCAGGCGGATTCAGGATCTTCGCTGTCTCCGTGAGATACCCTTCCGCGATAACACGAAACTTCTCCGTGTCGAGCCTTACCTCCGGCTCCTCCGCGGTTCCCCCGACAATCTTCGCCGTCGACCGCACGGAATCCGCAAAATCGTAGGCTACCATCCCCTCCATCACGGTGTCGAAATCAATGACGATCGCGCCGTAGGGAGGAACATTTTCCGTAAACAAAACATTGTTGAACTTGGTGTCGTTGTGGGTCACCCGCACCGGGTATTCTCCCGATGCGTACCGAAGGGATATCTCCTCCGCTTCGCACTCAAGAGCCTTGAGATCCCGAAGCTCGTCCCTTACTTCCGCAGTGCGGCCGCAGGGGTCCTCCGCCGCCGCGGTCCAGAGTTTCCGAAACCACCCGTAGGTGTCATGAAATCCTTTATCCGCACCGAGCAGCCTCCCTGCCGGAAGGTCCGCAAGCGCCGCGTCGAACCGCCCGAACGCCCGGGCCATCGCAAGTAGCACTCCCGGCTCCTCCGCGGTCAGCTCCGCAGAATCGAGATACTCCTCGACCCGCCAGTACTCCGTGCGCACTGTGCCTCCCACAGGACAGCGGAGTTCGAGAAAGCGCTCCCCGCTGACGCCCACCGGATACAGCTTCGCCGTCCGGATCCCCTTGCGGATGAGATGGTCGGTGACCACCACCATGTTGCGGAGCATTTGCCGCGGCTTCCGCACCGCTTCCGGATTCAGTTTCTGCACGAGATAACGGGTACGCAACACACCGTCGCGCACCGTCACGCAATACGTGCGGTTCACATTGCCGCCGTGGAGTTCCGTCTCCCCGACGATGCTTCCCGCAATCCCGTATCTTCTCAGAATTGTTTCCGTAATCCAAGCCATACGAATCCGCTCACATTCACGGAAACGCTGACTTGACCGCCGTTTCCGGCAGTAAAATCAGCGTCTCCTGGTATCTTTCTACTTCGTCGGTTTCTTACTTGATCTTCTGCAGATGTCCGTTCTTCTTCATCGACTCGATGATGGCGTCAACATGCTTCTCGCAAAGCTCGTAAGTCGAAGCCTCCGACATAACGCGGAGAACCGGCTCCGTGCCGCTGGGACGAAGGAGTACACGGCCGCTGTCGCCGAGCTCCGCTGTGCAGGCCTCTACCTGAAGTTTGACCGCAGGATCATCCATGGTAGCCTTCTTGTCGTCAACGACAACATTCTTGAGCACCTGAGGGAACATCTCGCACTCGGATGCAAGCACCGAAAGCGGAAGCTGCGTATCGATCATGACCATCATGACCATGATAGCCGTAAGGATACCGTCGCCGGTACGGGCATATTTACGGAAAATGACGTGGCCGGAGTTCTCGCCGCCGATCAGGTGATCATTTTCCTTCATGTTCTCGTATACGAAGCGGTCACCGACAGCGGTCTTCTCGTAACCGATGCCGATACGGTCGAGTGCCTTGTAGAGGCCGAAGTTCGACATGATCGTCGTAACCACGGTATTGCTGGGCAGCTGGCCGATCTTCTTGAGGTGCTTCGCGCAGAGGTACATGATCTGGTCGCCGTTCACAACGTTGCCGTTCTCATCCACTGCAAGGCAGCGGTCGGCGTCGCCGTCGAAGGCAAATCCGACGTCCACGCTGTTCTGCTTCACAAATTCCTGAAGTCCCTCGATGTGGGTGGAACCGCATCCTCTGTTGATGTTCGTTCCGTTGGGCTCATTGTTGATAACCAAAGTCTTAGCTCCCAAAGCGTCAAATATGGACCGTGCGATCATCCAGGAGCTTCCGTTGGCGCAGTCCAGAGCAACCTTGCGGTTCTCAAAGGACTTCGTAGCCACATTGGTAAGGTAGCCGATGTAGCGGTTGCGGCCGGTGTAGTAGTCTACAGTGCAGCCGATGTTCTCGCCGGTAGCGAAAGGAATCTCCGGAATCTCACCGTCGATGTACTTCTCGATCTCATCCTGAAGCGCATCATCCATCTTCTCGCCGTCGCCGTTCATCAGCTTGATGCCGTTGTCGGTGTAAGGGTTGTGGCTTGCGCTGATCATTACGCCGCAGTCAAACCCGTCGGTTCTGGTGATGTACGACACGCAGGGAGTCGTCGTCACGTGAAGAAGGTATGCGTTCGCACCCGACGAGGTGATTCCCGCCGCAAGCGCGTTCTCATACATATAGGACGAACGTCTCGTATCCTTGCCGATAACGATGCGTGCCTGTCCGTTCTGGCTGTAATGCCATCCGAGATACCGTCCGATCTTGAATGCGTGATCCGCCGTCAAGACAACGCCGGACTCACCGCGGAAGCCGTCGGTTCCGAAGTATTTTCCCATAGTACTGTCCTCCTGATGATAAGGCCTTCAACAGCCTTTATTTATTCGGAAAATGCCGTCTCAGACATCTTCCGTCTGTCTCGTAAACCGGTCGAAATCAGCCGTTGTAGCAAGCCTCGTCGCATACAAGAATGACATCATCATGCAGATTGAGGAAGGATGCCGGGCAGTTCGTGGTAACCGTGCCCTTGAGCATCTGTGCAACCGCGTCATGCTTTCCCTTGCCGTTTGCAAGGATGATGATCTTCTTAGCCGAAAGAATGGTTCCCATACCCATCGTCAGGGCCTTGGTGGGAACGTCGGCAGCGCTTGCGAAGAAGCGTGCGTTCGCATCGATGGTATCCTCGGTAAGGCTGGTGATGTGCGTAACGGGAACAAGCTCCGTGTCGGGCTCGTTAAATGCGATGTGACCGTTGCGGCCGATACCGAGCACCTGGATGTCGGCACCGCCGAGGGAGCGTACAAACGCCTCATAGCGCTTCGCCTCAGCCTCGCCGTCAGCGGCGCTGCCCTGCGGAACATGGGTATGCGTCTTATCAATGTTTACCTTATCGAACAGGTTCTTATTCATGAAGTAACGATAGCTCTGGTCATTCTCCGGGCTGATCGGATAATACTCATCAAGGTTCACCGTGGTAACCTGCGAAAAATCGATCTCGCCTGCCGCGTTCATCTCCGCAAGCTTTGCATACATTCCCTCAGGCGTCGAGCCGGTAGCCAAACCGAGCACCGCATTGGGTTTCTTCTTCATTACGTCAGCAACAACTTCCGCAGCCTTGGCGGACATCTCAGCATAGTCCTTGCACACAATTACTTTCATTTCGATTCTCCTTGTAGTCTGTCTTGTAGTCTTGTAGTCTTTTTGTGCAATAGGGCTTCTTCGCCCTGTACACACAAGATATTGTAGACCTCCCCTACTTTGAAATCAAGGAAAAACTGGCCGAAAAGGCCCGTTTCGGGCGAAAATTAACATTATTTTACCGTGCGTGTAACATTTCATTCGTCGTACGTATAAGTACAATATTGCAACGTACGTTTAATTGTGCCGTTTTCTGAACACCGCCGGTTCTTTTTCATTCAGATGCCCGTTTTTTTCCGTCAACATCTTTTTGGGCGTTTTCCGGATTTTTTACACTTTTTCGACCATTTGCCCGGCTCATATTAATTTTTTCGTTATTTGCGACGTATTATTTTGCATTTTTAGTTTTTTGATGATTTTTTGGATTTCGGATTTCATTGACACATTTTCAAATGCGTTATAGAATGCAGTAGTCAATGCGAAAATCTCCGAGCACGCCTTCCCGGCGCAGGGTTTCCGAACCCGAGAAGGCGTGCCCTCTCTCAACCAATCTCGCACAGGAGATTGGAACTATAGATTGACAGCCTTTATTTTTCATTTTCTCTCTTCTCAATTTTACGAAGAAGACCGCTTCATTGAAGCGGCCTTTTCTTCGTTTTATGCGTTTTTTCCTTAATTTTCTGTATGGCTATCGGTATTTCACGGTGATCCGGTAGTTCATTCTCGAACCGTTCTCGGCGACTGCGGTCACAACGATCGTATCGTCCTTTCCGCGCAGCGTCTGCGTTCCGACCCCCAGGATCTTTGTTCCGGAGATCACCGCCTTGGCGGAAACGGTCAGCAATTTCGTACCCGAAGGAACCGTAACGGTATACTCGAAGACATCCTGCTGGAAGCTTGAGCTCAGGGATACTGCCGTTCCGCTGTCTGTCTTCAGGGAGATGGAACTCAGATACGGATTCGGGCTTCCGACATTTTTCGGCTCTGCAGCTACGCCGGAAGGCATATTGCGGTACACCGGGATCGTAAAGGTCAGCGGCATCTCGTCGATCGCTCCGATTCTTCGATACGCCTGCGCCACCTTGTACGCCTCGGACCTCGGGGCCTGTGCGTTGGACATATACTGGTGGCTGTAGGTGTTGGTGCCGGTCACGTTGTACTTCTGAAGGTAGATGGTGTTCTGCCCTTTTTGAATGTACGTGCTTCCGATATAGTAGGCGCCGCCGACGATCGCATCATAGCGGTTGTCCCACGGGATCTTGCATTTTGCGTTCAGGGACGCGCTTGTGCCGCCGTACTTGGCGTACTTGAGACCGTTCCGGATCGCGCCCAATGCAGCTGTGGAGTTGTATGCGCCGATGTTGTAGAAATTATAGTACCCTTCGAAACCCTCCACGTTGCCGGTCGCGCTCTTGGAAAATGCGCCGCCGGAGGTGACCTCCTGCTTCACTCGCGAGGCAAGATGATACGGGCTTACGCCGGAGTATTTCGCGGCATCCATAAACGCCTGCGCATAGGAGATCGTCTTCTCCTTGCCGTTCTCGTCCGTGTATGTGAAGGACGCTCCGTCCATCACGGTACCTTTGAGGATCTTCTTTACGCCGTCGATGGTCTGGGTGGCGGGATCATAGGTGAGATCCTCGAACATGAACACGTAGGTGTCGTCAAGCCAGTTTCGCGGATCCATGAAATACTGTAGTCCCGCGGAATTGATCATCATCCATTCCTTTCCGTCGAAGGACTGGAACCGGCCGGTGCGCCAGTTGTAGGAACCGGTGGCGTAGGAAAGCCAGTTGGTACCCTTGTTCAGTTCGATCAGGTTATTTCCGAGCGTGTTCTCGCCCTTGACCGCTTTCTCCCAGTCAAGGCCGGTCTGGTACGCCTTAAACGTCCATGTGGGATGCTGCTTATGCAGTTCCAGGAGATACGGAATGTAGCTCTCCGGGAATCCCGCCTTCCGAAGCGTATCGGCGTAGGAATCCTTTGTATCCGTCTTCGGCACACTGGTTTTCTGCAGCGTTCCGCTGTTATTTTTCTCCGTCAACGGAAAATCCTTCGACAGCGATATGTAGTCGCCGAACATATATCCGCGGTACTCCATACCGTTCACGATCAGAGCTCCGTCATACCAAACGTAGCCATCCTCGGAATACGCGTAGGAAACCACCGTAACCTTCTGCCCCTTGGAGACCGTTACAACCTTGGCGTACTCAGTGCCAGGACCGGTGCGGATGTTAAGCGTGCTCGAGGTGACTGTCGCCTCGGTGCCGCTCACCGACGGTTTGGAAGGCGTCGGCGTGGGCGTGGGGATTTTCCCCTTGGAATCCACAGAGGCATCTTTGCTTGTTGTATTCTTTGTATCCGCCGGTTTCGGCGTCGGGGTCGGTGTTGCCTTCGGCGTCGGTGTGGCAGTTACCGAACCGCTCGTAATAGAGACATAACTTCCGAACACATATCCGGTCTTGGTCACACCGCCGAATTTCACCTCCACCTGATACCAGGTTCTTCCCGAGGAATCCTTCGCGGTTCCGAGAACCGGAAGCCGGTCATTCTGGTAAACCTTGCCGAGCACATCGCTCGCCGTCGAGGCCGACTTGCGTACATTCATTCTGGTGGCGGTGACAACGGCAACGCTGCCGGTCTTCTGCCCTGTGGAATTCTTCTGGGCGGGAGTTGCCGTAGGCTTGGGCGTTACACCCTTCGTAGGCGTAGGCTTCGTGGTCGGCGTGGCCGTCGGCATGGGCGTCGGAGTCTTCTCCGCCGTGGTCACGGTGACATAGTTTCCGTAAACGTATCCCTTAGTAAGCTTTCCGTTCAGCGTTATCTCCACAAGATACCAGATGTATCCCGAGGAATCCTTGGCGGATCCGAGTATGGGCAGTCGGTCTCCGCTGTATGCCTTTCCGAGCACGTCGGAGGATGTCGTTGCCCCTTTTCTTACATTCATTCGCGTCACATTCACAATTGCAACCCGGCCCGAACTGCCTCCGCTCGTTTTCGCAGCCTGCGTCGGCGTGGGCGTTGCGGCCTTCGTTGTCGGCAAAGGCGTTGGCTTAGCGGTTCCCTTGGTTGGCGTCGGCGTCGCAGCCGTCTTCGTTCCGGTCGTTCCGGGCACAATGCTCTTTGCGGAGATGTAATTGGAGGTGGAATACCCGGTTACCTTCTTCCCGGAAATCGTCGCCTCGATCTTGTACCAGACCACACCGTTTCCGGCGGTTGCGGTTCCGATGATGGTGACCTTCTGCCCCTTTGTGAGCGTTCCGATACAGTCGTATTTGGTGCCCGCTCCCTTGCGGACATTGAGGATACCGACGGTTACGGTGCCCTCAATCTGATATGGTGCAGCATACGCCAAGACAGCATTAACAGACGACGTTCCCAAGAACCCCGTCACTGTCTGGAGCACCAGTGCCAACACCAGTGCGATCGCAATACGCCGCGCCCTCTTCATACATACCTCTCCGCGCGGAAACCGCGCCTGCGGGAATCCGCTTATTATGGGCATCTGACCCCAAATTACATGATTCCCATCATACCAATACTATTTTAATACGACTGCTGTAGAATTGCAAG
>JAGCVY010000038.1 GCA_017962105.1 Lachnospiraceae bacterium | reverse complement strand
GGATGAACCGACGCTGGTGGACCGGGACGGCAATGAAAAGCCGGTTGCCGCGAAATATGTGGAGGCTTTCTCTGCCAAGAGACAATGATTGGTGAATAGATAACACTTGAAAAACCTGAGGAGGGTATACATGAAAGTATTGGTTTTGAACGGAAGTCCCAAAAAGAAGAGCGATACCTTCCGGCTTACGGATGCGTTTCTCAAGGGCTTGAATAAAGACGGGGAGCATGAGGTTCACGTTGTGAATGTGATTGAGAAAACCATTGCGCCCTGCAGAGGCTGCTTTGGATGCTGGCAGAAGATGGACGGGCATTGCGTGATCGAGGATGACCAGAACGAGATCCTTGATCTGTACCGGACTTCGGACCTGATCATCTGGAGCTTTCCGCTGTATTGCTACAGCATGCCGTCCCACCTGAAGGCGGTGCTTGACCGGACAATCCCGCTTGTGAAGATGCGGATGCAGCAGCTGGAGGACGGAACTGTCCGCCACGAGGCGCTGGCTGATTTTTCGAAGATTCACACGCTGGTCATCTGCGGATGCGGCTTTCCGAACTGGGAAGGCAACTTCGATGCGGTGAAGCTCATGTGCAACACCTGTTTCTGCGGACCCGATATGGTCTGCGTTCCCGAGGCGCCGCTGTTGAATGTGCCGCTTGCGGCAATCGTGGCGGATCCGCTCTTGGCAAAATTCGAAAAGGCCGGGGAGGAGTATGCGCAGAAGATGACGCTTTCACCCGAAACTGTCGCAGAGCTGGAACGGCCTATGATCTCGGCGGAGGAATATATCCGCAACGTAAACGGCGGCTGAGAGAATGAAAGACAGAAAGACAAGTTTAAAGCTTTTTTATATCCTCTGGAGCACGCAGAGTCTGTCCCAGCTCGGAAGCGCAATAACAGAATTCGCGCTGACGCTTTGGATTTACGAAAAGACCGGTTCGGCGCTCAGTACGGCAACGCTTACTATCTGCACTTACGCGCCATACGTCATCATGAGCATCTTCGCCGGTGCGATCACCGACCGGTTCGATAAAAAAAAGACGATGCTCATATGCGACCTTTTGGCGGCGCTGATGACAGTTGTCGTGTTTGTGCTGTACCGGACGGATACGCTGACGATGTGGCATCTGTATGTCATCAATGCAGTTTCCGGACTGATGAACACGGTGCAGCAGCCCGCGTCGGAGGTGGCGTATACCCTTATTGTTCCGAAGGATTACTATCAGAAAACCAGCGGCTTCCAGCAGCTGTCTCGTTCGCTCATATCGATCGGTAATCCGCTGATCGCGGCGGCGATTTACGGGCTTGCCGGGCTGGATGCGGCAATCGCAGTGGATCTTCTGACGTTCGCGGTTGCATTTTCCGCATTATTGTTCTTTATCAAACTTCCTGAGATAGAGGAAAATGCTGAGAAAAGCGATAATGTGATCAAGCTGGCGAAAGAGGGAATCCGGTTCCTTAGGGAGACTCCGCTGATCCTGACCGTGATCCTGTTTATGGCAGGAGTGAATCTCACGGCATCGGCTTTCGATGCAGTGCTGCCCGCACTTGTAATCCCTAGAGAGGGAAACAGCGTATACGGGATCGTGACGGCATTTGCGGGCGTGGCTATGGTAGCGGGAAGCTTTCTCCCGATGGTATTACCGAAGCCGAAGGACAGGGTCAGGGTTATTTATCTCACAATGCTGTTTGCCCTCGGGATCGAGAACTTTCTGTTGGCGTTTTCGAGGAGCCCGGTTTTGTGGTGTGTCGGGCAGATCGTAGGCTGGGTGTTCGTGCCGCTGATGGCCGCCAACCAAAACGTGATCATGCGGAATGTCATTCCCGTGGAGCTTCAGGGAAGAGTCTATGCCTGCAGAAATTCACTGCAGTTTTTCACCATCCCGGTGGGGCTGTTCCTCGGAGGCTTCCTTGTGGACAAGGTCTGCGAACCCTTTATGGCGATGAAAAGTAACAGCCATTTCTGGACAATGCTTTTCGGTACCGGAAAAGGCTCGGGTGCCGCGCTGATGATGGGAATCCTCGGTGTGACCGGAACCGTGCTCTGCATTACCTCCGGGCAGATCATGAAGAAATACAAGTATTCGGAGTAGTCGGAGTCTATGAGGAGAGAATCCGGAAGGAGGGAAAATGTTCAGCATATTTAAAAAGCATCCCCGGAAGGAAACCGGGTTTGACCCGGAAACGCAGTATGCGGTCATCCGCAGTTCCATCTGTACCGGAGAGAAGGTTGCGGGATTCAAGAATAAGAAGGACGGGCATTTTACGGAAGTGATGCTGATACGAAATGCCGATGACGAGAAGGAGTTTAGGGAAACCTACGGGCTCGATACCGTTAAGGTGGAGTACTGAGTATTTTCCGAAGATCCCGACTCACCGGATTACAGGAGAGACTATATATGAACAATGTTCGAAAAGCCGACCGTAAGGATCTGGCGCGCATAGCGGAGATACAGATTTTCAACTATCGTCTGTTCTTTTACCCGATATTCCGATCGGATGAGTATTACTTTGAGGAGCTTCAGGTCCCTTCCCTCATGAAGAAATATGAAGCCGAGCTGGACAGTTTGTATGTATATGACGACGGCGTGGTCAAGGGATTTATCAAGATCGAGGAAACCTATATCGCGAGACTGTTCGTAGAACCGGTCCTTCAGAATGCGTCGATCGGTTCCCGTCTGTTGGAATATGCCGTGAAGGAGCATCAGGCGGATCATCTCTGGGTGCTCGAGAAGAACGAGAAGGCGATCCGGTTCTATGAAAGACACGGCTTTTCCGCAACCGGCGAGAGAAAACCGGAAGACGGAACAGACGAGTTCCTTATCCTTTTACGGAGACAGGAGGGAAGGATTGATTAAGACACTCGAAACGGAACATTACATTTTCCACTACCTGGAAGGCAGTCTTGCGGAGCAGGATATCGAGAAGATTGCAGCGGAACAGGAGCGGTGCTTCGCGAAGATCTGCAGCTTTCTGGAGGTGGAGTATCCCCGGAAGATCAGCTACTGGCTCTATAATTCCCCGCAGGTTATCGGGGACATTTTCTGGGATGGAGAGTGGTGCTGCGGGCTGTCAATTACGGATGAAAACAGCAGTAATGTCGGGCGGCAGGTTTCCCTCAGCGGGGATTCCGACAACCTTTTCATCGTCCCCCCGTACTCGGTGCATGCGGCCTATGAGGAAAATGCCAAATGCATCGGCGAACATGAGGATACGCATGTGATCTCGGCAATGCTGTGCGAGCCGGAATCGGATTTTCTGTCGGAAGGCCTTGCGATGTACATGGACGGAAAATGGTGGGGCGAGGACAATGCCGTTTGGGTGAAACGATATCTGGAAAAAGGGGAACTGCTTTCGACGGAACGGCTGATCATGGTTGACGTTGACGATGACACCGGAGAGAGCTTTTACGATTGGGATTGCGCGCAGACATACCCCGTGGCGGGCGCGTGGACAGAGTTTGTGATGGAAACATACGGGGCGGAAAAGTATAAACGGTTCTATTGCTCGAAAGACTTTGCAAAGGACGCTGAGGAGCTGTTCGGATGCTCCCTCGGCCGGCTGCATGAATTGTTTGTTGAGTGGATTCGAAAGGCGGTGAAATAAAGCATATGGTAAGCAGACGCGGCAGGGTATTTTTATTGCTGGTAATACTTCTCAATGTTCCGCTCTTTTTCGTGATGCCATGGGAGAGGATCCTTTTTGACAAGGAGAAGGTGATCGCGGAAAATTCCGGGGATATGGTAACCGTGGATATGCGCGAACTGGAGCCCACCGGCGTTTATGTCTGGATGGAGGATGACAAACCGGTGTCGGTGGAAAACAAGAGACCGAACTGGTTCTACAGTATTTTCTACTCCTGCACCCAGTTCTATGTATACTCCGGGGACCGGGTATCCGAGGAGACGAGAATGTTCACGATGCGCGATCTTGAGGATGACAATCCGTATCCCGTGTTGATCGCCGATGATGTTTTCACCGTTCCGGACTCCGGGAAAATAGAACTGGATCTTTCCACTGTAAACCGTGTGAGCATGACAATAACGGACAATGCGCTGGAGGAAGTCAATAAGAAGTTCGGCCTTTCCGACAGACGATATATTGACTGCGCAACGCCGTACAGCAAAGCGCTGAATGAGTTCCGGGGCAAGCGGATTACGGCTTGCGTTGTTACGGCGTGTGTGGAATGTCTGATGATCCCCATTCTTCTTTTGATCATCATTTCAGTACGGCGGAAGAAACAGCAAAGAGAGGGATGAGTATGCAGTTTAAGAAAGGGTTGGGTTGGAGAGCGTGCTTTGATGAAGAGCGCGGGATTATCACGGCAGAACGCAGCTGGAGAGGCTTTTATCAGCTTTGCGAGATTGACAGGGAAACCTTCGACAGACTTGATCGTCCGGATGAGGAGAATGGCGAAAGCCCCGATGAACTGATCGGCAGGGGCCGGGTCCTTTTTGAAGCTGATGACGACTACTACACAATGCCGTATTGCATTGTTTACGATGAAAATTATTTTACGCTGGCTCCCTGGTCCAGAGCGAAAGAAAGGTATGACAGAACATACGGGAGTGATAAGTAAATGAAGAACCTGACCACGGATTTTGAAGAGAGAATCCTCGCAGAATCGGAGAACTATTATATCCTGCGGAATTATGAAGAAGCAGAGCTTTACAGGAAATCTGATCTGGAATATATCACACGTGTCGCGGATTATTACGGCGACCCGCAGGATGCATATATTGATCCGGAGGAAAGGTTCTGTATAACGGTTGGCTGCGGACTCGTAAAATATTACCTGTGTGAACCATTCGAAGCATATCTATACGACAGAAATACACCTCAATGGATTGAGACAGGACGGGAAGGTAATATCATGTGGTGTGATCATATTGATGAGGTTACGAATGACTATGTCCTCGTATCCCTCGATGGAGGAGAGAAGAGAAAGTTTGACATCGATACCTTGACGTTGATGGAATAATCTTACCCTGCGGATGCTTTTTGTTAACTGGAATCAGAGAAAAAATATTGGGGAGGAAAACTCATGGAAGATAAAAAAGATTCGATATGTATAAAAACAGCTGAAACGGACGAGGAGTTGTGCGGGAGGGGATATGTGCATTGCACCGCATGGCAGGAAGCTTACAGAGGTATTGTATGCGACAGATATCTTGATACGATGACCGTAGAGGCCACGACAGCACGTGCCAGGAAGTTCCCGGAAAATACTCTTGTTGCCAAGGACAAAGAGAAGGTTGTAGGCTTTGCAGTGTATGGTCCATCGAGAGATGAGGATATGCCGGATGCAGGAGAGATTGTGGCAATCTATGTCCTTTCCGAGTATTACGGCCGTAAAATAGGCTATCGATTGATGAATGAAGCGGTTTCCAGACTCAGCGAATATGATACCATATTTGTGTGGGTGCTTGAAAAGAATGAGAGAGCAATCCGTTTTTACCACAAATACGGTTTTGAATTTGACGGATGCAAAAAGGAGTGGAATCTCGGCACACCGGTTTCCATCGTCAGAATGGTAATGAACAGAGCGTAGGGACGCTTACGGAAGACCTGTTGCTAAGAGAAACACAACCGATACGGGGGGGTAGTGAGAATGAAGGACAAAGAGGCGGCAGTCAGAAAAGAAATTAAGGGAAGAGCGGCAGTGCTGATTGGTATGTTCGGTGTTGCGGGCACGATATTTCTGGTGATGTTGTTTCCCTTATGGGAGGGAACCGGGGCAAGGATTACCCTGCTCATCCTCCTCGGGTTATGCATCGCGGGACTGGTTTTCGGAATCATTGCCTATCGCAATCCAATCCGGTTCAAGCGGATGTTTCGCAACCTGAAGGCCGAACAGAACATTCAGCCAAGACCTGTAAAGAAAAAGCCGGAGTACAAATTCGACACGGAATACGGATTTGTTTCTTCGCTGTTTAACAAGCCGGTTTCGGTAAGCGCCGGGACGTCTTCTGCGGACTATGTGAAGAAGTGCACTGCATTCTTTCAGAACATGGGGGACGAACAGATCGATGTCCTTGCCGAAAAAGCGGAGGACTACCGTCAGGAGTTCTATGAGCTTTCGGGGGGCAGCGGCGACGGGATGCCGGAAGAATTGCACGGACGGGACATTCTTGACTGGATATACCCAAAGACCATGTGGATTGAAGAAGAGGGAAAGAACGGAGCCATTCAATTCGGTATCGAATGTGATTGCAAATGGGAGCCGGAGCATGGACTTGCCATCGTAGTTCATGACAGCAGGATCGTTCATGTGGGGCCCTGGGATGGGGATCTCGATAAATAACCTATCAGGTATGTGAACCTAAGGGAGAGCATAAGGGTAAAAAGATGATTGGACTGGTGTTAAATGAAGGAGGATATGTCACATATCCTTACGAGGTTTTTAAGCATATCGAAGAGTATGTGAAAACACTGAATTGGCGTATACCCTATGTTGAATGCGGCGGAGACGGAAGCAATTACGTTTTTCCGTTTGAGCAGCAGGAAGATTATTTCGTTGACGGAGAGACGCTCATGTCCATGCTCCGGGAACATCCGGGAATGCAGTGGTGGTGGGGAACGTTGGCCGGCTATCATAAGGATGTTCCTTGGGAAGAGATTAATCAGTTTCCGGTTATCGATATATCTCTCAGTCAACCGTATTTAGAGAATAATCTGCACCATTTGTACCCGGGAGCGGTCCTTGAGCTGATTGCATTTGACAGCACGGAAACATATGTATTGATTGATGATCCCGACGTTGCTGACCGGTTGCTTGCGGCATTCCCCAAGGCAGAGAGTTTGGACAAATATGTTTTCAAGACAGAAAAGTAATAAAATATCGTGCTAACACTTGGAGATTAGTGAAATGAACAGGAATGTGTTCTTTATATTGGGATGCCCTTGTGCTGGAAAGACAACAGTCGCAAAGATATTAACTCAGAGATACAATATGTTCCTGCTAAGTGGTGATGAAAGACGATTTGATTACTATAAGCATGCTGACAAAGAAAAACACAAATATATGACAATGGATGCCTCGTCTTTTTGGGACTGGTCATTAGATGAGATGGTGGATTGGGAAAGAGGTGTAATATCGGAGCAGACACCGATGATAATAGAAGAACTGAACAGACTTTCTAAAGAACGTGATATTGTGCTGTTTGAGGGGATGATGGACATAAAATATCTATTGTCAGTGGCTGATCGTAATCATATAGTGTATCTTAACGTAGACAGAGAAATATGTGAGAAGGAT
>JAGCVY010000037.1 GCA_017962105.1 Lachnospiraceae bacterium | reverse complement strand
CAATCGGCACTATGTTCACGGCGAAACGAGATAAGTATTACGCCAAACTGAAGGCTCTTGGAGCGGAGATTGTTGGGGGTTTAGATATTCCTATGATTCCGGTATAGTGCGGTGTATCGGAAGATAAAATGCTACAGATACTTGTTACACAAAATAAAAGTTAAGTGCAACAACGATTATATTTCAGATTAACAAAGCAGATTGAGGTATGGGGGAAAGCATGAGACTGTTGTTTGATATGGACTTAAAGGACTATGACGATTGTACACACACTTTTGTGCGTAATTCGGCCAGAAGCATTATCATTCGTGATGGGAAACTTGCGATGATTCACAGTAAAGAATATGATTATTATAAGTTCCCCGGAGGCGGCATTGAGGGCACGGAAAATCCGATTGATGCGATGATTCGTGAAACGCGAGAAGAGGCCGGATTGGTCGTTCTGCCGGAATCCGTTCGGGAGTACGGATATGTCCATCGGATTCAAAGAAGCGATGGTGATAAAACAGAATGTTTTGTCCAGGATAACTATTATTATCTTTGCGATACGGACGGAACTCCGGTTTCTCAGCAATTGGATGAATACGAGGAAAAAGAATCCTACGAGCTGGAGTATGTCGATCCGGCTGCTGTCATTGTAAAAAACCGAAGTGTCGGAAAGAGTCCGTATAACACGATGATGTTTGAACGGGAGGCTAGAGTTGTTGAATTGCTCATTGCCGAAGGAGTATTACCGCATCGCTAGATGTTGGAGCACAAAATGAAAGTAAAGTGCAACAACGATTATATTACAGCATAACTTACTAAGGGGTATGGAAATGGGGTACAGGATCAGAATATGAAGAAAAGAATTACGACTCTCTCAGTACTGCTTTTATGTTTGATGTTGCTGGTATTCCTGGGATTGATGGCAAAAGAAATCTATTCACAGCTTCATCCGCCAAAAGACCCGGAGATTGTAGCCGATCTGTGCTTTGGAAAGAGCGGAGACACAAACTATTTGGTCTATGTAAAGGAAAATGGGAAATATACTCCGTATATCGTAATTGATACGAAAAATTACGGAAGCGAAGCGGTTTTGCTGCTCCGGAAGGACGTCTATATGAAAGAAATGATGTACAGAGATGCTAATATTTTCGGTACCGGAGGAGCATATTACAACGGCAGTATAGTGGATGATTTCCTTGAGGGTGAATTTTATAATGTTTTTTCCGAGGAAATGAAAAAGGTAATAAGGGATTCTCCAGTGAGGATACATACGCGCAAATATGTTGAGAAAAGAATGTCAGAGGGGAAACCATTTTTGGAAACGATTTACCGTCATGTTTTTGTTCTTTCTGCGGCAGAATTGGACGGGCCGTTGATTCGGAATGAGGACGAAGACGAAGGTGATGTAATCCCGGAAGCATTGAAGAATCCTGTCCTTTTATACACATGGCTACGATCAGAGGCAATCGGCGGAGATGACACACATGCATCATTATGGTACAACACGGCAGTTGTCAGCAACCATATTCAAAACGGTGCGGAGCATTATGTCCGTCCGGTTTTTACGGTGAATCGGAATGAGCCGATTGAGTTACAAACTGTGGAAACTGAAGAAGTAAGTGGTTCAATCTATGTTTTTTCAGCAGATCAGTAGTGCACACATGCGAATTTGAATACACGGGCGACCGAATTGAGTAATCAACTCCGAAAAGCAATACAACGAGAGTCATATGAGTAATGAGAGTAGTGGCTTGTTACAGAAAATCCGAATATTGTGTAACAAGCATTGCTTCGCATAATCCGAATATGTTTCAGTAAGGGGGAAAAATGGAGCACAGCGACATACAAGAAGCGTTAGCCTATTACAACATCACTGCGTCGGATATAGAATTGCTGAGACACAATGAGAATCTGACTTATCGCGTGGGAAACCAGTATTTGCTGCAAATCCATGAGTCGGTAGATGGGTTCTCTACAGAGTTTTTCTTTGAGGGTTTTGATCGTATCGAGATATATAAGGCAGAGCTTGCGTTTCAGGCGTACCTAAAGAAACAGGGCATGCCAATCCGTGAAGCTGTCGAGAATTGCTACGGGGAACGCATCACGAAGTTGCAGGATGGTACATATGTTACGGTTTCAAAATGGCTTGAAGGCGAATCGCTGGACAAACTGGAATTGAATGATGAGGCCTTTTATCGGATCGGCGAGATGCTTGCACATTTGCATCAGAAGGCAAAGGGATTCCGGGTTTCAACGGTGAAGTTTTATGATAAGCAGCATTGCGATTGTACGAAAAGAAGAATTCAGGCATTGGAAAACCAAGGGTTAAGCGCTGAGTATTCCGTGATCATGCAAAGGTGCTGTGATCGTGCGGGGGCCGTTTTAGAAAATGCACGGGATGAATTCCAGATGATCCACGGGGATTTATCCGCGTCGAATATTTTGCAGACACCGGATGGGCTTGTGCCTATTGATTTTTCATTCTTCGGGATGGGACATCCGATGTATGATCTTGCCGTTCTGTTTGGGAATATCGGGGGATCCTTGGTGCGTAGACAACAGATAGCAGAAGGGTATCGGGATGCGGGCGGAACAATCCGCTATGATGTATTGGATGCCTGCTTTATACTGACGTTGTTGGATTGCCTCGGAATCCACTATGAACAGTGGAGTAAGCAAGAGTGGTTTGGGCATAGATTGCAACGGTGGCATAAGGAAAATCTGGAGCCGTATATGCAGGGAGAGCGCATATATGCGGATGATTTCTATCTGTTGAATGTGCAAGGTTAAGTTTTTTGTCCGATCGGTGAAGGAAGAATAGATTGACAGTTTATTTATTCCGGGGGAACTATGCTGAATCAGGAAAAATACATTCGATATATAGCTGAATTTGCCGCGGAAAATAAGATCCACATCCGGCTCGGCGGGTCGTTTCAAAAGGGAACCGCTACGCCCTACTCGGATGTGGATATCAGTGCTGAGGGAGACGAAGCGCAAGTGAAACGGTTAATCTACGGTTACGGTCAGCCGGTGTTTCTCTCACACACGACCAACCCGATGGGAATCCTTGTCGTCATCTACGCTGATGGTGTTCAGGTCGATCTGGAGGTGGTTCGGGATTTCGGGGCTGCCGGGACGGGATACTTCCACAGTGACGATATCGGGGCGGTGGAACTCAGCAGAAATGAAACTATTTTCCGCGAACTGGTTCTGCGGGATGACGAGCCGTATCAGGTTTCCCGTCTGTTCCATCGCAGTCTGATCAAGTATCTGTCCGGCAAGGAAGACGTCGGAGTGTCGATTGCCAACGAGATTGTTGATTTTCTTCAAACCGAAGAGGTAATCACGAAGGAAAATTACAGGGGCGGGATACGGAAACTTTTAGACCTTTTTTCCGCAGAGTATCCCATGGAGAAAGAGTACGAGCAGCTTCTTCGGAAAATGCCCGGGGTAACTCCTGATTCGTGCGGGCAGAATATAGAATGAAATGGAGAAAGAAATGAGACGCATAATTGTAGGCATGTTGATTGTATCCGTCTGTTAAAAAACTTGCGATTGTATCGAGCGATTATCATATCGCAACCGGAGAACTGCTTTTCAAGGCGAAAGCGATCCTCCGCGCAAACGCGCCGGGCAACGACAAGCTTGAGGTGATCGCTGGTGCCGCGTGGAAGGCTCCTTCCGGGTCGCTCTCAACCATGTTTCAGGCTGGAGCGCTCATCGAACTGTTCGGAGATGTAGAAACGGCCTTTGATATCTATTACGACAATTATGACATTCACTCCCTGCCGCCGCTTCATTGAGTGTACAAGAAAAAATGCCCAAGCCATGATCGGCTTGGGCATTTTTTACAGCATGTGTTGCCTGACAGCGCAGGGCGTTATACACCCAGCGCGTCGATCTCCTCCTGAGTAGCTACGGTAAATCCGTTTTCAATCAGGAGCTTGGCGCCGGCGTCGCGGTCCGCGAGACGGAAAATGATCAGCGCATTGTTGTCGTTCGAGTAGTTGAACGAATACAGATACTCGATGCTGTTGCCGGTGCTTTCCAGAAGCTGAAGCGCTCTGTGAAGTCCGCCCGGCTCGTTCGGGATCTTCACACACACAACATGGTTCTTGCGTGCGGAATAACCGGCTTCCTTCAACATATCCAGGCAAACCTGGATGTCCTCATTCTTTACGATAAATCGCACGATACCGAACTCCGAAGTGTCCGCGATCATCAGTGCGAGGATATCAATGTTGTGTTCCTTGAGCAGCTCTGTCAATTTGCAGAGCGTGCCGTTGGTGTTCGTAAGATATACAGAAACCTGATGTACAAACATAGTGTTCCTCCTTCTCCCAATCATGGGGTAAACCCTTGCCCTTACAGGCAAAGTATATCATATTCCGGACGGACACTGCAACAAGCTGTTCGCCTGCAGCCGGGGCGGTCCGGAAATGCAGAATAATCTGTCAAATTCTTAGTTGTTGTGCAGGTTACGGTTGTCGATGATGCGCTTTGCCTTACCTTCGGAACGAGGCAGGGACTTCGGCGGTACGAGAGTAACCTTCGCTGCGATGCCGACGATGGATTTGATGCGCTCGGCAATGGTGTTGCGCAGCGACTCGATCTCGCTGACCTTATCGGTGAACATTTCCTCGGACATCTCGATCTGTACTTCGAGCTTGTCGGTGGAATTAACGCGGTCAACGATGAGCATGTAGAACGGAGCAACGCCCTCCAGGCCGACGAGGCAGGCCTCAATCTGGCTCGGGAATACGTTGACGCCGCGGATGACGAGCATGTCGTCGGTACGGCCGGTGAGACGGCTCATGCGGATGAGGGTACGGCCGCAGGCGCAGGGCTCTGCGATCAGACGGGTGATGTCGTGGGTGCGGTAGCGAAGCATCGGCATACCGGTCTTGGTGATGGTCGTGAAGACAAGCTCGCCGGACTCGCCGTAGGGCAGCGGCTCACCCGTTTCGGGGTTGATGATCTCGACGATGACGTGGTCCTCGTTGACATGCATTCCGTGCTTCTCAAGGCACTCGAATGCCACGCCGGGACCGCCGATCTCGGTGAGACCGTAGATGTCGCAGGCGTCGAAATCAAGGATGCTCTCAAGGTGTTCGCGCATCTCCTCGGTCCAGGGCTCAGCGCCGAAGATTCCGGCCTTGAGCTTTACTTTATCCAAAAGACCGCGGTCACGAAGTGTCTCTGCAAGGTAGGTCGCATAGGACGGCGTGCAGCAGAGCATGGTGGCTTCCAGCTCGGTCATCATCATCATTTGACGCTCCGTGTTGCCTGCGGACATCGGGATAACCGTAGCGCCGATGCGCTGTGCGCCCTGATGTGCGCCGAGACCGCCGGTGAAAAGTCCGTAGCCGTAGCAGATCTGGATGACATCGTCCGCCGTGCCGCCGGCAGCGGTGAGAGCGCGGGCGACCATCTCAGTCCAGACTTCGATATCATTTTCCGTATAACCCGTCACAATGGGCTTGCCGGTGGTTCCCGAGGAACCCTGGATACGGACAATGTCCGTGAGCTTCTGCGCCAGAAGTCCGTAAGGGAACTGGTCGCGAAGGTCCGTCTTCTCCATGAACGGAAGCTTCTTAAGATCGTCGACGGAGTTGATGTCCGACGGCTTGACGCCCATGGCGTCCATGCGTTCGCGGTAGAGCGGTACGTTGGCATACTCGAGCTCTACGGTTTCGCGAAGCCGCTTTCCCTGAAGTTCGCGCAGCTTGGTGCGATCCATGCACTCCATGATGGGATTGTAGATTCTGTGGATTTTCGGCTGTTTCATAAAGCACCTCCCAGTGTAAAATGAAGAACATTCCCTGGGGACGAAAAAAGCCCGTCCCCTGAAACCCAGAGGACGAGCGATTAAACCCGTGGTACCACCTCAATTCAGTATGCAAACCTGCACACCCTCATTCGGGTACATATCATACCCTATCGCGATAACGGACGCATCCGGCGATGCCTACTTAGCCGCGGCTGTTCAACATGCTGCTCTCGGGAGGAATTCGGAAGTTCTTTCAATGCCGGCTCTCACCATACCCGGCTCGCTGGGAGGGAAGAAGATTTCGTACTGGTTCCCGGTCGTTGCATTTGCAAACAAAATACAACATAGATTTTGACATGTCAAGAACTTTTTTTCATACAGGAGCAAAGTGGTGCTGCCGGTGTTTTGCGCAGTTGTTTATTTACATCACCGGCGTTATCCGTTATAATCGAACATGGTATTTCCGTTCGCGGAAAATGTGAGCCCAGAAAGTGAGAAGTGAGGATATGAAAAACACATTGATGAGATATGTGTCCGTGATCTGCATTTTACTGCTTGCTGCCGGTCTGCTGACCGCCTGCAGCGGTGACGGTTATGAATCGCGGAGAAAGAAATCAAACGAGACGGGGGAGGTAACGCCTGATCCGGGCCTGACGGGAGAGGTAACTCCGGAGACGACGCCGGAAGTGACGCCGGAGACAACACCGACGACAGCAGAGACGCCTACACCGGAAGCAACAGCGACGCCGGAGGCGACACCGACCCCGGAGGCAACGTCCACTCCGGAAGCGACACCGACACCGGAAGCAACGCCCACCCCGGAGGCAACTCCGACGCCGGCGCAGGGCGTTAACGGCTTGAAAGAATACACTATGAGCTCCGGGGAGTTTTCCATTCTGATCCCGGAAAATGCTGAAGTAAGCGAGGGTTCGTCCATAATTACGGTGACTACCGATGAAGCGCGGATGGAGGTTGTTTACAGGGAAGTTATCCAGAGAAAGTACCTCTACAGCGGCACGGATCTCACAAACAGTGAGCTGTGCGATGTGATGAGCCTGGAATCCGCCAGCGGGTATGGTCAGCTTGTCCGGACTGCGTCCTCCGACGGAGTTCAGATACTCACCGGGCCGATCAACCTGGTTTCGTATTGGTATGATATGGAGACCCGGAAGGAGAGCAGCGCCCGGTATGCCGTCTATGACTGCAAATACGCCGGCGGCGTCTATGTTGTGTACTACATTCTTGACAACGTTGATTACACGAATGCAAGCGAAGCCGATACAAAATTAGACAACATGTGGTACGAGTGCCTGCTCAGCCTTAAGCAGCTTCGCAAACCGGATGCGAGCGGATTTACATCGCAGCGCGAAGTGTTCAAAAACGGTACGGAAATCGAGTTTGCGTACGCGCCGGACCGCCTGCAGCGGGTTCTGCCCCATGACAACGGAGTTGCGGTTAATCTGTATTACAGCGACGGGGATAAAGAGTACGTCATCGTGGAACACTATGACGGGACGGAAACCGTAAAAACCCCGGATGACTACTATGAATCGGTTCGTCAGAGACTCGACCCCGGGAAATATACCTTTACCGGAGTTTCGGATTACGAGGGATACATGAACTACCGGAAGTGGGATGTCTCCTACGATAACAACGGCGTTCCCTATACGGAAACCGTAGCTACCTGCACGGATCCCAACGGCGGAATAATCAACGTGATCTGGTTCCGGCCGGAGGAGTATAACAAGAATGGAAATGTCCTGTATTATCAGGTTTTGCAATCGCTTCGCGTGATCAAGGAATGAGGCTGGTATGAGCGGAAATCCTTCGAAGGGAAGGAAAGATTGGATTCTTCGGATCATGGCAACGGCAGCGGTCGTTGCATGGATGGTTGTAATCTTTCTGATGTCAGCGGATGACGGTAACGATTCCGGAAGAAAATCGGACAAGGTTGTGAAGGTTGTTTTCGACGCTGCGGTGAAGGTCGGAATTCTGGAAAAAGAAGATGTGACCCCGGAGCTTCGAGAGAAAGCCGGCTTTATCGTCCGCAAAGGTGCGCATATGGCAGAGTATGCGATTTTGGCGGTTCTGCTGATGCTTGCCCTGACATCGTGGGGTGTCACTCGGATCGCGGTGAGGGCCGGAATCGCCGTTCCCATTGCCGCATTGTATGCCGCCTCGGATGAGTACCACCAGCTGTCGGTTTCCGGACGCTCCGGCCAATGGCGCGATGTGGGAATCGACCTGTGCGGCGTGATCGTCGGCGCAGGCCTCACGGCATTCACCATGTTTCTGGTGCGCCGTAAACGCGCAAAGACCCGGAATGCATCGGAAAATGTTACAAAACCGACGGCAGAATAGTGCCCTTTGTTGCTAAAACGTAGAAAATATGCGGCAAGTATTGCATATTTTCCGTTTTGTAGTATGATGACACCGTGACAATATAGAGGTTTGCGGGAGGCACGAACCACCGTTGAGAGAGGCATACGTACTTCCGCGCGATAAAGGAGGATTAGCATCATGGCTATCAAGAAGATGAAGGATGTTGCAGAGATCAAGACTGCAGCAGTTGAGAAGGCAGCAGCTGTTGAGACCAAGGTTGAGAAGGCCGCTGAGAAGGCTGTTGAGAAGGTAGAGAAGGTTGCGGCTAAGGCTGCAAAGGCTCCTGCTGAGAAGAAGGCAGCTGAGAAGAAGGCTCCGGCTGAGAAGAAGGTTGCTGCCGCTGCAAAGAAGGCTGTTAAGAAGGCTGAGAAGGCAGTAGACGCAGTTGCAAAGAAGGCTGTAAAGGCTGTTAAGAAGGCAGACACGAAGGATGCCAAGGCTGAGGTTATTCTTCAGTTCGCAGGCGCTGAGTTCAAGATGGCTTCCGTACTTGAGGCTGCTAAGAAGGATTACGCTGCTAACAACACCGCTGCTCTTAAGACCATCACGCTTTATGTTAAGCCTGAGGACGGTGCTGCTTACTATGTTGCCAACGGCGACATCACCGGCAAGGTAAACCTGTAATCCCAACCGTTTCATTTTCCGGATTACGGAAGAAATTGCATAAGAATGCAGAACGCGCCCGCCGTGGAGACACGACGGGCGTTTTTCATTGGAAATCAACGCATAAAGATTGCGTTACCCCGTTGACACTTTCCGTGCCCCGCGGTACAATCAAAAGTGTTGGAAAATGTATACATTTTCCGAGGAGAGAAGGCGTAAGGAGGTAACCCCGATGCGGAAAATCGTATTATCAATTCTGGTCAACAACACCGCCGGTGTGCTGGCGCGGATTTCCGGGTTGTTCGGCCGCCGCGGCTACAACATTGCAAGTCTTACCGTGGGTGAGACGGAGCGTCCCGATATCAGCCGCATGACGGTGGTTGCCATCGGCGATGAGCAGACCCTTTCCCAGATCGGCAAGCAGCTGGAGAAGCTGCAGGAGGTGATTTCCGTCAAGGAACTCCGGCCGGAGCAGTCGGTGTGCAGCGAGCTGATCCTTCTCAAGGTGCGCACGAAGACCGACGCCAAGCGGCAGAGCGCCATCAGCATCGCGGATGTGTTCCGCGCGAAGGTGGTGGATGTCGCGGTGGATTCCCTGATGATGCAGCTCACCGGGGAGACGGCGAAGATTGACGCCTTCATCAAGATGTTCTATGAATTCGAGATCCTTGAGCTTGTGCGGACCGGTCTGACCGGCCTTGAGCGGGCGTGAGGATTTTGAAAATAAAAACAAAGGAGAAGTAGTATGTTTAAGGAATTCAAAGAATTTATCATGCGTGGGAACATGCTGGATATGGCTGTAGCCGTCATCATCGGCGGTGCGTTCAGCGCGATCATCAATTCCCTCGTGAAAAACATCCTGATGCCTCTGATCGGCCTGGCTGTCGGCGGCAAAGCGGATTTTACCAATCTGTATATCGTACTGAAAGAGCCTGCGACAAAGCCTGAGGTTCTGCCGACGACACTTGCCGAGGCAGAAGAGGCAGGCTACATCTGCTTCGGATACGGTGCATTTATCTCCGCGATCATTTCGTTCCTTATCATCGCACTCTGCCTGTTCCTGGTGGTCAAGGCGTTCAATAAGGCAAAGGATGTTCGCAAGAAGGAAGAGGAAGAGGCTGCTCCTACCACGAAGAAGTGCCCGTTCTGTAAGTCCGAGATCGACATTGAGGCTACGAGATGCCCTCATTGTACGTCGGAGCTTCCGGAGGAAGAGGCTGCTGAGTAACGGCGGGTTCATTTTCCGGGAAATCGGTAAATGACGGAGGAAAAAACCATGGATGTTACTGCTATGATCAAGGATGCCGTTTCGAAGATCACGGGAGATGCGGATCTCACGAAGGCGTTCAAAAGCGATCCGACGGCTACCGTTAAGAAGGTGGCGGGAGACAAGCTTCCCGCGGAAGCCATCGATAAGATCGTGGACGGCGTAAAGGCGAAGATCAGCGTTGATAAGGCCGGGGATGCACTCGGTGCGATCAAGAAACTGTTCTGATTTTCCGAGCATAAAATTTCAAACGAGAAAGAGTCCGGAACACTTCGTTCCGGATTCTTTTTCTTGACACTTGCAGGGGTTTGTTTTAGAATACTACCTTGGAAAAACAGTTGCGTAATCTGCGCGACAGAGAATAGAAAGGAGTCAGTAGTCATGGGATTTATTGACAGTATCAAAGAGAGAGCAAAACAGAACAAGAAGACGATTGTTCTGCCGGAGTCCATGGACAGAAGAACATGGGAAGCGGTAGAGATTATCCTCAAGGAAGGCATTGCGAACGTGATCGTTCTCGGTACTCCCGAGGAGTGTGCAGCGAACAATGCAGGCCTTGATGTGGCCGGCGCTGTCGTAATCGATCCGAACACGGCTGCAGAGCTTCCCGCATATATCGACAAGTTGGTTGAACTTCGCCAGGCAAAGGGTATGACCCCTGAGGAGGCTAAGAAGCTTCTCACCACCGATTACATGTACTATGCATGCATGATGGTTAAGATGGGCGCTGCAGACGGCGTTGTTTCCGGTGCATGCCACTCGACGGCCAACACCCTTCGTCCTTCCCTTCAGATCATCAAGACGAAGCCCGGCACCAAGCTTGTGTCCGCATTCTTCATGATGGTTGTTCCGAACTGCGAGTACGGTGCAGACGGCACCTTTCTCTTCGCAGATTCCGGTCTTGAGCAGAATCCCGATCCGGAGAAGCTTGCTGCTATCGCAATCTCCTCTGCAGAGTCCTTCGAACTTCTGGTTCAGAAGCAGGCAAAGGTTGCCATGCTTTCCCATTCCACGAAGGGCAGCGCAAAGCATGCTGACGTTGACAAGGTTCTGGCAGCTACCGCAATCGCTAAGGAGCTTCGTCCCGACATTCTTCTCGACGGCGAGCTTCAGGCTGACGCCGCTATGGTTCCTTCCGTAGGCGCTTCGAAGGCACTGGGCAGCAACGTGGCAGGGCAGGCAAACGTTTTGGTATGCCCTGATCTTGACGCCGGAAACATCGGTTACAAACTTGTTCAGCGGCTTGCAAAGGCTGAGGCTTACGGCCCTGTTACCCAGGGTATCGCAGCACCGGTCAACGACCTCTCCAGAGGCT
>JAGCVY010000036.1 GCA_017962105.1 Lachnospiraceae bacterium | reverse complement strand
GAGTACGTGAAGGAATTGGGGCGGATGCCTTACAAAAACGACGATGCGGAGTTTCTTCGGATTGCGGATCAGCTGTACGCGGCGGCGCTTGCTTATGATCGTCTGGCGGCAGAGTTTTACCCTGCATATAAGGCCCAAAGCGCGGATTTCTTCGCAATCTGGGAATGTTATGAAAAGAATCGGGGACGGCAGGCGTGATGGAACTGTCTGGTTGTCACGGGAGTAAATATGGGCGATGTGATTAATAATCTTCCGGAATCCATCCGGAACTTAACAGAGGGCAAACCGTTCGAAACCAATGATTTCGGAAAATCGGGTTCGCTTGTGCGGGTCTACGACGACTATGTTCTGAAAATCGAGAAGGAGTGTCCGAAGATCGCGCAGATGGTGGACGTCATGCGGTGGCTTGAGGGCAAACTGCCGGTACCGAAGATTCTGGCGACCGAAGTGAAGGACGGGTATCGGTATCTTCTGATGAGTAAGGTTCAGGGGAGGATGGCTTGCGACGAGTATTACATGAACCGGCCGGAGGAGCTGACGACACTTCTTGCGGAGGCTCTTCGTATGCTGTGGAGCATCGACATCTCGAACTGCCCGAAGACATTCGATCTTTCGGCGGAACTCGAGGAGGCAAAGTATCGCGTCGAGCATAATCTCGTGGACCTTGACGACATGGAGCCGGAAACTTTCGGCGAGGGAGGCTTCAAGAATCCGCAGGAACTTCTGCAATGGCTGTATGACCATCAGCCGGTGCCGGAGCCGGTGTTTTCGCACGGCGATTTCTGCCTGCCGAACGTATTTTTCGAGAACGGTAAAGTGAGCGGTTTCATCGACCTCGGAGATGCCGGAATCGCGGACCGGTGGTACGACATCGCGCTTGGCTACCGGAGTTTAAAGCACAACGCTGATGGAACATATGGTAAGACATACGAGGGAGTCAACCCGGACGAACTGTTTGCAAAGCTCGGCATCGAGCCGGACTGGGAGAAGATCCGGTATTATATCCTTTTGGATGAGTTGTTTTAGGGGGCAAATGCATGGAAATCACGTATAAAAAGATGACGGAAGCGGAGCTCGGAACGTTTATCAAAATGCGGATTACGCAACTTAAGGAAGAGTATACCTCGGAAGGGAAGGTGCCCCCGGAGGTTGATCTCGAGGCTGCGCTTTGGGACTTCTATCATCGCCACATGGCGGACGGGACATTCGTGTCGTGGCTCGCGATGGACGGGGAGAAGATCGTAGGGACGAGCGGCATGTCAATGGTCGAGAAGCCACCGTATTTCAACTGTCCGACGGGACGGCTCGGGCTTCTTTCGAGCATGTTCACGGACCCTGCGTACCGCCGCATGGGCATTGCGAAAGAGCTCCTTCACCGTGTGGTGGAGGAGGCGAGAGCGTACGGCTGCGGCGCGGTACAGATCACTGCGTCGAACATGGGCGTGAAGCTTTACACCGCCTACGGATTTACCCACAACGGGAATTTTATGCAATACAAATTATAGGGAGATGTTATGGAAGTACGAAAGTTAGCAGGCGAGGAGCGATTTGCCGCGTATCTGACGGCGGTGTACTGCTTTCACTCGCGTGTGGAGGACGTGGAAGCGAAGCATGAGCACCAGTTGAATGTCACGATCGAGGACTGGGGCGCATTTGACGACAACAATACATTGATGGCCCGCGTCATCAATAATCACTTTAATTTCTATGTGGACGGAACGGCCGTGAAGGCCGGCGGCATCGGAGCTGTGGCGACATTGCCGGAGTACCGTAATTCGGGCGCGATCCGTGCGATCTTTAAGAACCTGCTGCCGGAGGCATATGCAAACGGTGAAGTGATCTCGGCGCTCTATCCGTTCAAGCATGAATTTTACCGCAAATTCGGCTACGAGACGGTCATCGGCTGGAGCCAGTACAGCCTCACGCCGGAGCTTCTGTGCCGCTACCGTTTTGACGGCGAGGTCGTAAAATGGACCCCGGGCAGTCCGGTGGACGAGTTTATGGCCGTGTACAACGCCTTCGCGCCGCAGTACAACCTGGCCCATGCGCGCACGGAAGAGCAGATGCTTGAGCACATGAAGGTTGAGAAAGAGTACATCGATCGGCGCTTTTCGTATGTGCTTAAGGAAAACGGCGAGCCCATTGCCTACGTAATCTTTAAGGATATCAAAAACGATCCGGCCGCGATTCTTCAGGTGGAGGAATGCGCCTGGACATGCCGCGAGGGTTTCCGCGCGGTTCTCGGGTTCCTCGCAAGATTCGAGGCGGACTACGGAACGATCGAGATGCGGCTTCCCGCAGGAATCGACCTTTTGCGCGTCATCGTGACGCCGAACGCATACGCCGTTAAGGAGACCGTGTTCCCGAATTTCATGGTGCGTGTGATCAACGCAAAGAAACTCCTGGAAACCATCAAAAAGCCTGTGGATTGCGATTTCACGATCCGGATTACGGACGAGATGATTTCGGAAAATAACCGCACCTACCGCGTGCTTTCCGACCGCGTTGAGACGGTGGGCGAACGGTTCGCAGCGGACGAAGAGAGTGCCGCGGATACGACACAGAAAGCAGACCTTGAGATCAACGTGCGTGCCCTCGGGCAGCTCGCCATCGGCGGGCTTACCATGGACGAGGCACTGCTTCGCACGGATGTGACCGTGAACGCGAAGGAGGAGATGCTCCGCCGCGTGTTCATCCCGAAGAAAATCTATGTCGGAGAGCAGTTTTAGTTGACATAGGAAAGGAGTGCTCCGGTGCGGTTATACCACTACTACGAAAAGAAAAACGGACCGTTCCGAAGCATTTCGGAACTTTCAGATGCGCAGGCGGAAGAGGTGCTGTCGCGGATCCGAGCGGAGAAGCCGGATGCCTTCATCTCGAAGCGCCCGGAGGACTATGTGCAGAAACGGCGCAGGTTTGAAAAGATTCTGCTTGAGGAGTTCCGCAAGAAGGGCGGACTCATCGAGCGTGAGACTCCGCATTATCTTGTCGTGGAGGCTTGTCCGTTCTTCGAAAAATGGTACGAGCAGACCGCCTGTGTCACCATCGACACGGCGGACCTGGATGTGCGTACGCTGTCCTTTACCTACGGCGATTCGCACCCGACATTCAGCGGGAAAGTGAAGGACGGCAAGGAATACCGAAACCGTCTTTATACCTACGAGGAGATTCTCGGGATTATCGACCGATACGGCCTTCCGCAGCACTGGAATCCGGATTTTAAGTTCGGCCCGGAGTGTTATGTGGAGGTTCAGATGTGGACCGACCGGGGACTTGAGAAATACTTGAAATAACAGGCATGAGCAGATGTTGATACGCGAGTTACAACCGAATGAGGCCGGTGTATTAAAGGACTTCCTGTACGAGGCCATTTTCCTTCCGGAGGGCGTGACGCCGCCGGAGCGCTCCATCGTGGAGCTTCCGGAGCTTCGGATTTATTACGAGGGCTTCGGCACGGGAAAGGCGGACCTCTGCATGGTCGCGGAGGAAGACGGCCGGATTGTCGGCGCAGCCTGGACGCGCTTGATGAAGGACTACGGGTATGTCGATGAAGAGACGCCGTCCTTTGCCATCTCCCTTTACCGGGAATACCGGGGGCAGGGCATCGGTACAAAGCTGATGCTTGCGATGCTTAACAAGCTCCGGGAGAAGGGCTTTGCACGCGCGTCCCTTGCGGTTCAGAAAGCCAACGTAGCCGAGCGGATGTACGAAAAAGTCGGCTTTCACACCGTCTCGGAAAATGAGGAAGAATATATCATGGTGTGCGACTTGAGGGAAGATGTTGCCGCCCGGGTTGCAGGACATTTTACGGCAGAATCCAAGCGGATTCTCGGCGACAACCTGGTGGGCGTGTACCTTCACGGGTCGGCGGTGATGGGGTGTTTCAATCCCGAAAAAAGTGACGTCGATCTTTTGGTTGTTGTGAATGAGGAACCAACGGGTGCGGTGAAGCGAACCTTTTTGGACATGGTTGTATCACTCGATGAAAGTGGGCCTGCGAAGGGTGTTGAAATGAGCGTCGTTGAGCGTTCGGTATGTAAACCGTTTGCGTATCCGACGCCTTTTGTGCTGCATTTTTCGAAGATGCACCTTGATTGGTACCGGAACAATCCGGAGGATTATATTGCGAAGATGAAGGGCACCGACAGGGATCTGGCGGCGCACATTACGGTGATCCGCGCAAGAGGCGTGTGCCTGTGCGGAGCACCCATAGATGAAGTCTTCGGGGAAGTCCCGAAGCAGGACTATATCGATTCGCTTTGGCACGATATCGCCGATGCAGAGGGTGATATCGCCGAAGACACGATGTATCTTACGCTCAATCTCGCCAGAGTTCTTGCTTTTTTGCAGGACGGAAGCGTTCTCTCCAAGCAGGAGGGCGGCGAGTGGGGGCTTAAGAATCTGCCGGAGAAGTACCACGAACTTCTTCGGGAAGCACTTTCGGAGTATCGCGGCGAAACGCCGGGGTATGATATGAGCATAGCCAAAGGTTATGCGAAGGAGATGCTGCGTCTGATCGGAAATAATATGCAACCGCAGTAACGACAGGAGAGCATGACTCCCGCGTGTTACGAGCACGCGATGCGGATTTCGAAAACGGACAGACAAAGTGTCGAATGGTTTCAAAAAGGAGATGTTGAATGAAGTACGCTGTAATATCGGACGTTCACGGCAACCTGCCGGCTCTTGAGACGGTCCTAAAGGACGCGAGGGAGCAGGGGGCAGACGGTTATCTGTTTGCCGGCGATTACTGCCTGAGCGGACCGTATCCGGACGAGTGCATCGACGCGATGCGTGCCATCCCGGGGGCTTTTGTCCTGTGGGGAAACGAGGAGGCGTATTTGGAAAATCTGGAGGGTGCCGATCCCGATACATGGACGGACGGCCAGATGCAGATTTCCTATTACTGCTTTCGGAACGTTCGGAAGGAAAACCGGGAGTATCTCGCGGCTCTGCCGCACCGGATCGATCTCGAGTGCAACGGCATAAACATTCACATCACCCATAACAAAGCCGATTTTCTCGGCCCTTTGGAGGGAACGCACTGGCGTTCTTCGGCATACGGCGCGAAATACGGCGGCCGTGCGGTAACAAAAGAGATGATGCGCAGAGAGATTCATGCGGAAAATGATTCCGATGAAACGCTTCAGGAGAGAATCCGGGAGCTGTCCGACGGCGTATATATCTTCGGACACACGCATGTTCAGTGGAGCTACCGTTCGAAGGACGGGCGAGTCATTCTGATGAACCCGGGGTCCTGCGGATTGCCGCTTGACTGCCTGCCCGGCACGGTTCCGTACATTTTGCTTGAGATTACAGAGCAGGGCGAGATTCTTATCGATGAACGGAGAGTCGCATTTGACGTAGAGAGCTACGTCGGGGAGCTTCTTCGTTCGGAGCAGTTTAAGCAGGCGCCGGTATGGACGAAGGTCATCCGAAAGGAAATTCTCACGGGGCGCGAGCATATGCAGCCTTTTTTGAAAAGCATGGAAGCGTATGCGCAGAGTATCGGTGATGAGCGCCGGCCGTACACGGTTGAAACCTGGGAAAAAGGCTATGAGGCCTGGGAACGGGAAACAACGGTGTGAACAAGTCGGTAGATCTGTGACAGGGAGTAAAAAAATACATGTATGATATTATAGAGCTTACGGAGGAGCAATCGGAGGAGCTCAACGAGGCTTTGGAAGAGTTCGATACCGAACATATCACATACCGCATGGAGGGCAGCGTGTGCCTCGGAATGCAGAAGGACGGCGAGCTGATCGCCGGCGTGAACGCGTATGTGACGTGCTTCAAGATCCTGTATATCGAGACGTTGTTCGTGCAGGAGGAGTATCGCCGAACCGGCCTCGGGAAGCAGCTGATCACCGAACTGGAGAAACGTGCGAAGGAGATGGGTGTAAACCTCATCCGTGTCGACACATTTGACTGGCAGGGGAAGGATTTTTATCTTCAGATGGGATACGAGCTTGCCGGTCAGTACACCTGTGAGGAGGACGGCTATTCCGAGTACTTCTTCATCAAACGGATTTAGTTCAAAGGAGGAACTGATATGGTATTGTTAGCGATCGATCTTCAGAGAGGTTTGCTCGTTGAGGATCTTTACAACTATGAAGGTTTTGTCACGAACATGAAGAAGCTTCTTGCAGAGGCGAGAGCACGCGGCGTGGAGGTCATCTACGTGCGGCACGACGCCGGCGCGGGAAGCGGCATGAGCGAGGGCGACTGGGATTTCGAGTTCTATGAGGAGCTCGCTCCCCTGCCCGGCGAGAAAGTGTTCGTGAAGAAAGTAAACAGCTGCTTCAGTAACAAGGAACTTTGCAAGTATCTCGAGGAGAAGGGCGAAGAGACGGTGATCATCGCCGGCCTTCAGACCAACTATTGCATCGACGCGTCCATCAAGTCCGCATTTGACCGCGACTACGGTGTGATCGTGCCCGAGGGCTGCAATTCCACATTTGACAACGACTATATGGACGGCGAGACCACGGTTCGCTACTACAACGAGGACATTTGGGATTCGTTTGCGGATGTAGTCCCGATCGAAGAAGCATTTGAGGTGGAAGAATGAAGAAAGAACACACAATAGTTGCGCTTCCGAAGGCGGAATGGAAAGGCACTCCGATCATGATGAGGTACACCACGGAGGAGTACTTCGATGTGGAAATCTCGGAGAGCCCGGACGCTTTCGAGGCGAAGCTTGTAAAGAAGAAGTTTGACACTCCGGTGACACATACGCCGGAGGAGTATGATTTTCCGGACAGTCTGTACCAGGATCACTGGGAAAAGGCAGAGGCATACGGCATGTACACCGAGGAGAACGGGGAGCGGAAAATGCTCGCCTGCATCGAGGTGTGTCCCGAGGAGTGGAGCAACCGCCTGATGGTGACGGAGCTGTGGGTGGACGATTCCCTGCACAGACAGGGTGTCGGCACCGCGCTTATGAACAAGGCAAAGGAGGTAGCGAAGGCCCAGGGGCGCAGAGCAATCATCCTTGAGACACAGTCCTGCAACGTGAGAGCCATCGCGTTCTATAGAAGCCAGGGCTTTCAGTTGCTTGGGTTTGACACCTGCTGCTACAGAAACAGTGACATAAAAAGACATGAAGTCCGCATCAACCTTGTGTACTTCATGGATGACCGCGACGGACGCTGGTAACGTGCCCTTGAACGGAGGCAGTATGATAACGACAAAACAATTTCAAATATTGACGGACATCAATCTGGTGTGGAAGTTGATGACGGAGGTCTATGATCGCGAAGAGAGCAACGGACCTGCGGCACCTTTCTTTGAGTACGCAATCACGTCACCGTGGCACGACCGCGATTACGACCGGCTCAGTCGTTTCTGGATGGACGGCGATGTGCCGGTTGCGTTTGTGTTTTACGAGACATCCGCGGATGAGATTTATTTCG
>JAGCVY010000035.1 GCA_017962105.1 Lachnospiraceae bacterium | reverse complement strand
ATCTAGGAGCAGATACCGTCAACGAGGGTGTAAACGCCCCAGTCGCCGTACTCGCCGAGCTTGGTGTATGCGGAGAGCTGAGCCTCGATCATATCCTGAGAGTAGTTACCTACATCTGCAGTGGTGAACTGGAGAATGTCGGTAAAGCCCTTCATCAGCGTGAGGGAATTCTCTTCCGGATTGCCGGACATCTCCCAATCACCGGCAACATCGCAGGTGAGGGTCTTGCCCTTGCCGAGAGCGATGGTAGCCTTGCCGTTCTGGAAGCTTGTTGTACCTTCGGTCTGAGCAGGGGTCGGGGTAGCTGCAGGAGCCTCCGTAGGAGTTGCCTCCGGGGTAGGAGTAGCTGCAGGAGCTTCCGTAGGAGTTGCCTCCGGGGTAGGAGTGTTCACGGGCTCAACCGTAGGTGTAGGCTGGTTGGGCTGCGGTTTGACGGTGCCCAGGAGAGGCGTAGCAATGTCAGCGATCTGCTTAACGGTCATGACATCGTCGGGAGCCTTAACTCCGGGGTTGCCGGGCGTCACATTGATCGTGAGGGACATGGTGCCCTCTTCGCCCTCAGTCGAGGACTCGAACTTCAGATCAGCAGTGTAGGAATCATCCGCGGAAACCTTGATGGTGGTCTTCAACGGAACGTCGCCCTCAAACTTCTGGATCTTCTCGATGGTCTTGTCAATGTTCGCAGCCATGGCGTTGATATCCTCATCGCTGAGAACCTGCTTGGACATCTGCTCCTCGAACTGCTTCTTGTAGTTTGCAAACTGATCGTTGAGCTTCATGTCCTTCACGGACTTAACCATCTGGTCGATGTATTCCTCGGTAAGGCCGTAGTCCTTGCCGATCTCAACAGCATCCTTCTTGTAGGTCTCTACAAGCTTGTCGAAATACTTCTCAAGGTCGAAATTGAGGTCGCTCATGGAACCCTTGGTGGTGTCCATCAGGCCCTTCAGATCGCTCTTGATGAAATCGCGGATCGCGGTAGCAACCTGTGCGTAATCTTCCTTCGTGGTAAGAACTGCGGTGTAATCGCCGTCCTTGCCTTCCATCTTGGTGTTCTTAAGCATGTTCTCGAACAGGCTTACGAAGGAATTCACATAGTTCTTCTGAAGCTTGTCGTTGTAATTCGGAAGATCGTCCGGAAGCGGGAACTTGAACCAGCCGAGCTTGGAAGTATCCACAGCGTCCTGGAAAGCCTTCGCCGACGCATCGTTGCTTGCAGCTGCAAGCTTCATAAGCTGTCCGGCAAGATCCTTGAGGTTCAGATAGAGATTGTTGTCAACGATCACGGCAATCGTGTCAACTGCCACATCCATCTTCGTTCCGGTAGTGTCGGACGAGAAGCTCAGACCGAAAGCGCAGGACTTGCTCGCAGCGTCAACGCTGTAGGAGAGCGTTCCCTTCGTGCTCTTTCCGCCGAAGGACAGCGAGAAATCCGCCTTCACGGTACCGGACGTGGTGTTGCCCATTGCCTCGAGCATGTCGAACATATCGCCCTTGACAACCTTAGACTTAGGATCCTTCTCATCCCCGCCCTTGCTGCCGCAGCCGGCAAGCATCGATACGGAGAGGCAGAGGACCATAAGCAATGCAATCAATTTCTTCATTTACTGTTTCCTCCATTTTAAAACATAACCTTATATTGTGCAGGGAAATACCATTTACCGTTCCCACGGACTAATGATACCCCATTGCGCCAAAAAAATCAATACCTTTTCGCAAATGTGACGGTTCTGTGAAAAGCGCATTATACAACGGTTCGGCTGGGGAAACCGCCCTCATTCCGGCAGTTTGTCCGAGATGGCCGCGAACTGCCCGAGCGTCAGAGCCTCTCCCCGGACCGCCTCCGGAAGGCCGAGCTCCGCAAGGATCGCCGCTGCCTCCTCCTTGGTGCAGGACACCTCGTCGCTGTTGGCAAGACCGTTCACCAGCGTCTTTCGTCTTTGGGAAAATGCCGCGCGGATCACGGCGAACAGTTTCTTCTCATCCTTTACCTGCACCGCCGGCTTGTCCCGGAGCGTCAGCCGGATGACCGCAGAGCCCACATTCGGGCGGGGCATGAAGCAGTTAGGCGGAACATACGCCGCGATGTAGGTCTCGGCATAGTATTGAACCGCCAGCGACAGCGCGCCGTAGTCTTTGCTGCCGGGGCCCGCCTGCATGCGCTCCGCGACCTCGCGCTGCACCATGACCGTGATGTTGTCCACCGGAATGTGCTTCTCCAAAAGGCCCATCACGATCGGCGTCGTAATATAGTAGGGAAGGTTGGCCACAACCTTCAGGGGCCGCCCGCCCCGCTCCCGGGCCAAAGCAGCGATATCCGTCTTCAGCACATCGTTATTGATAACGGTAAGATTGGAATACTCCCTGCAGGTGTCTTCCCTAAGGATCGGGATCAGATTCCGGTCGATCTCCACGGCGATCACCTCCTTCGCCCGCTCGCACAGAACCTGTGTCATGGTCCCGATGCCGGGCCCGATCTCCAAAACCACATCGTCGGAGGTCACGCCTGCGGCGTCCGTGATCTTGTCGAGCACGTGCGCGTCGATCAGGAAGTTCTGTCCGAACTTCTTCTGAAACGAAAAATGATACCTCTGCAGCACGGCAATCGTCTCTTTCGGGTCGCTTAAGTACGCCATCGGGTCCTCCTTTCCTGTGTCACAACTGCGTTACCGGTTCCGCTTTTTACCGCTCCGCAAAATATTCCGCGATCAGATAGACCACATCGTGGTATCCCACATCCCGGATCAGCTGCTCCTGGGTATCCCACCCCTCCTCGGCGATGTCTGCAGCCGTGTCGGAGTACTGCTCCAGCGGGTGATCGTCCGCAGCGTACGCCTGATCGGCAGCCTCCCTGGCGTCCGCCTGATCGGAAACGATTGTCTCGTCGATCTGGGGCTGGGCGAGATAGATTTCCTTCGCCTTCTCCTCACCGTAGAGGCTCCGAAGCGCTGCGTAATAGTCCTCGTCAACTTCCAGAAAGCCATCGACGCAGCCGCTGTAGCACATCAGAGGATCATCCGAGAGGTAAGCCGCGAGGAAGCTTAAGAAGTTTGCCTCATTTTCCTTATAATATCCCTTGTTGTGCGCCGTCTCGTGAGTCAGAAGGGAATACCGGTACAGCGGGTCCACGTACTTGTTGTACGTCAGCTCCATCGTGTACGGATAGGTGTATCCGCCGATCCCCATCCAGTCCAGCACGTCCGAGCACCACGCCGCCTTCGGTTTGGCGTAAAATCCCGCAAGCCTCGGGTAGGTCCCGGCGAGCTTCCGCATGGACTCCGCAATGACTCGCTGCTCCTGCTCCTCGGTGGGATAGATGATCTTTCCCTCCGCATCCCGCGGCACCTTCTTTATGGCCTCGTTGATCCGCTCCACGATGGCGTTTCGCGCCTTCTCAAGCTCCTCCACCGTAAAATCCCGCCGATGCTCCTTCTCCCCGAGCACATAGTCGTGATACGGAAGCCACCACTGGAACACATAGAGCCACAGTCCGATGACCGTGAGCACCAGAAACACCTTCATGTACGTCCGGTAAAAACCGGCACCCCGCATTTTCCGGGGTTCCTCTTCCGCCCCGCTCTCCGCACCCGTCGTTTTTTTCCTGCGGACAGCGCGGACTATGGCGGCAATCCCGAAGACTACGGAGATGACCACGGTCGCTGCGACGATCACCGCCGAGACATACATCAGGAGCTCTCCGAGGGCGAAGGGCACCTTGTCGGTAATGCGGGCCTCTACGGAATACAGTTTCGGGTAAACCTTCTCCGCGTACCGGTTGCCGAGGCCCGGCACGTAGGCAAGCGGAATTCCGGCGATGATGACGGCGCCGGCGATGATCAAAATGCGCCAATACCAGCTGAGGCGCTTTTTCGGCTGTTCCTCTTTCTTCACGATACGCTCTCCTCACATCCCACGCCGAACAGCTCGCAGGCGTTAGCCCTTGTGACGCGGATAACTTCCTCCGGCGTGACGCCCTTGATCAGTGCGATCTTCTCCGCAACCAGCGGAAGATATCCCGAGTCGTTGCGCTTGCCGCGGTACGGCACGGGCGCCATGTACGGCGCGTCGGTCTCCAACACGATCTGCGAAAGAGGTGCCGAGGCGACAACATCGGGCAGCCTTCTGGCATTCTTAAAGGTGATCACCCCGCCCACGCCGATGTGGAACCCGAGTTTCCGGTATGCTGCCGCGGTCTCCGGCGAGCCGCTGAAGCAGTGGATGATGCCGCCCGGAAGGGACTCCGCGTACTCCCGCATCACCGCAAGGGTATCGCCCTCCGCCCCGCGGGAGTGGATGATCACCGGCAGCGACAGTTCCGCCGCAAGGGCAAGCTGCCTGCGGAACCAGTACGCCTGCGCCGCGCGCTGCGCGTCCCGCTCCTCCTCGGTGAGCTCGTCCTCATGGCCGTAGTCGAAGCCGATCTCGCCGATGGCCACGACCTTTTTCTCCGCCGCAAGCTTCCGCAGCTCCTCAATGTCGGCCTCCGTCATGGAGGGCGCCTCGTCCGGGTGAACTCCGACGCTCGCGTACACGAAGGGATACTCCGCACTCAGCGCAACCGACGCCCGGGATCCCCGCATGGATGCTCCGACATTGACCACCAGATCCACGCCCCGTGAAGAAAGACCGCGAAGCAGCGCTTCCCGGTCCTCGTCAAACCAGTCGTCATCATAGTGTGCATGGGTGTCGAAAATCATTTTCCGTCGATCCTCTTTGCTATGCTGCAGTTCCCGCGGGAAGTGCAGTCTTCCTCTCGGTCAATCCCGTCAGCCGTGCAGGCCGTTGGTCTGCCGGATCATATCCTCCACGACGATATCGTAGATCTCGCCGATGGACGCGCAGTACTCCAGGATTTTCCACGGCTCGTTGGTGTGGAAATGGATCTTGATCAGATCCTCGTCGCCTGCCGCGATCAGCGAGTTGCCCTCAAAATGCGACGTGATATAGTCCGTGATCTCATCCTCGTCGAGATCCTCGTCCCTGCGGTCGATCAAAAGCTGTGTGTCATAGCGGTATGCGAAAGGATCATCCTCCGCATCGATGCTGCGAATCGGTTCCATCCAAAGTCCTCCTTCAAAGTCCTGCCGTTGCCGCCCCCGCGCTTAGGCTGAAGGACGACGGCTTCAGTATATATTATCCCCTGCGGAAAATCAAGAACCCCGCCTCCCTGCAGAGCCTGCTCACGCCTCCTGAAACACCGAGAGGCTCCGCGCAAGGATCCCGTTCATATACGCGATGGCGACGCCGTAGTTGGTCATGGGGATCGCCGCGGTTCCCGCGATCTCGAGCCGGCGCTGCATTTCCCGCTCCGGCAGCGTGCAGCCGCCGCAGTGGATGACCAGTGCATAATCCGATAGATTTTCCGGAAAATCCCCGCCCGAGGTGAAGGCAAATTCCGGCCGGAACCCGATCCGCTTTTCAAGCCACCCGGGCAGCTTGACCGTTCCGATATCCTCGCACTGTCTGTGGTGCGTGCAGCCCTCTGCGATCAGCACCTTATCCCCCGGCTTCAGCCGGTCAATGGCCTCCGCGCCCGCCACAAGCGACGCAAGGTTTCCCTTGTATCTCGCAAAGAGAATGGAAAATGAGGTGAGCTTCACATCACCCGGGACTACCGCGTTCACCTTGGCAAACGCCTGCGAGTCCGTGATCACCAGAGCCGGAGGCTCCCTAAGGATCGCCAGAACTCCCGCCAGTTCCTCCGGCTGGCATACAAACGCTTGACAGTGGGCGTCCAAAAGTTCCCGCAAAACCAGCTGCTGCGGCAGGATCAACCGTCCCTTGGGCGCCGAGGAGTCGATGGGCGTCACCAGGACAACCGTGCTTCCGGGCGCAAACAGATCCGTCACGATGCGCTTTTCCTTCGCCACCTGCGGCGCGAAGGAACCGAGCAGCTCCTTCAGCTCATGGATGCCCTCGAGGGTCACGGTGCTTGTGAAGATAAATTTCAGCTCTTCCGTCTCCTTCGCCCGAAGTTCCCGTGTCTTCTCATCCGCAAGATCGGCCTTCGTAAACGCCACGGCGAAGGGAAGTTTTCTCGCTGTAAACTCCGAGATCAGCTCCCGGTCCAACTCGGAAAATCCGGCCGCTGCATCCACCGCGAGAACCGCGATGTCAGTCTGTGCCAAAATCCGGTTGGTGCGGGCGACGCGCATCGCGCCGAGCTCCCCGATGTCGTCGAGGCCCGGCGTGTCGAGAATGAGAACCGGCCCCAGAGGCAGCAGCTCCATCGCCTTGCGCACGGGATCGGTGGTGGTTCCCGGGACGTTGGAGACGATGCTGATATCCTGCCCCGTCACTGCGTTGACGAGGGAGGATTTGCCGGCGTTGCGCATGCCAAACCACGCGATGTGGATTCGTTCCGCCGATACGGTTTCCTGTAAACTCATGATGTTCCTCCTGCAGAACCCGCCGGAAGGCCGGCGGTCAGACGCATTTCGCAAAACGGGAGCTTCGGCCGCATGGACGGGGAAGCTCCCGGTGTTGTTTTTACCTGTTTAGAAGCGGAAGTCACGCCGGTTGGAGTTGCGGATATCCGCGATGTGCTCCGTCGCAATGGTGCGGACCTTCTCGTTCGGAATCTTCTTAAGCTCCTCGTCGATCATCTTGTTGCCCACCGCAACAGTCTCCGGCGAAGCGTAGTCCGTGAGGTACTCGGCAAGCGTCATCAATGCGTTCGGATGGCAGCAGTTGAGGATCTGACCGGTCTTGCAAAGGCTCATGAAGCGGTCGCCGGTGCGGCCTTCGCGGTAGCATGCGGTGCAGAACGACGGAATATGACCGCTCTCCATCAGCCATTTTACGACCTCGTCGAGGGAACGCTGATCGGAGACGTCGAACTGCTCCGTGTCATGCGGACGCTCGTCCGGAGTGTAGCCTGCGTAACCGCCGACGGAGGTTCTCGAGCCGCCGCTCACCTGCGAAACGCCGAGGCGGAGAAGCTTCGAGCGGACGGTCTCATTTTCCCTCGTGGAAATGATGATACCGGTGTACGGAACCGCAAGGCGGATGCACGCCGTGATCTTGGCGAAGGTCTCGTCGTCGATGCCGTTGTCGAACACGTTCGGGTCGATATCGTCAGCCTTCTTCACACGCGGTACGCTGATGGTGTGCGGGCCTACGCCGTGCACGGCCTCCAGATGCTCCGCATGCATGATCAGGCCTGCGAATTCATACTTGTACATCTCCAGGCCGAACAGAACGCCCAGGCCGACGTCGTCGATGCCGCCGTCCATCGCGCGGTCCATGGCCTCGGTATGGTACGCATAGTTGTGCTTCGGTCCAGCCGGATGAAGCTTTTCGTAGCTTTCGCGGTGGTAGGTCTCCTGGAAGAGGATATAGGTGCCGATGCCGGCCTCCTTGAGTTTGCGGTAGTTCTCCACCGTCGTAGCAGCGATATTCACGTTCACGCGGCGGATGTCGCCGTTTTTGTGGTGCACACTGTAGATCGTCTTGATGCACTCGAGAATGTACTCGATGGGGTTGTTGACCGGATCCTCACCGGACTCGATGGCGAGACGCTTGTGGCCCATATCCTGCAGAGCGATAACCTCAGCGCGGACCTCGTCCTGGGTGAGTTTCTTTCTCGGAATATGCTTGTTCTTAATGTGATACGGGCAGTAGACGCAGCTGTTGACACAGTAGTTCGAGAGGTACAGCGGCGCAAAGATGACGATCCGGTTGCCGTAAAATGCGAGTTTGATCTCCTCGGCAATCTCGTAGATGCGCTCGGTCACCTCGGGAAGATCGCACGCCAAAAGGACCGACGCCTCGCGGTGGGTAAGCCCCGCGCAGGTGCAGCCGTTGCCTTTCTTCTGTGGACGTGCTTTCTCGAGAATACTGTTGATGAGCGGAAGATCGTGCTTATGCTCCTCCGCATACTGAAGAGTCTCGCGGATTTCCTCATCGTTGATGAACTCGTCCGCGATCAAAGATTTGGGATCGTACTTAGCCATATGGAATTGTCCTTTCTTGCGGGTCAGAGGCTTCTTCCCCGTCAGATGATATTAATACGGAAAATGTTTCATTCCGTCAGTTTCCGGGCTCATTGTATCATACCAAAATTACCTGTCAAGTGGTACAATCACAGATTCAATACACATTCACAGATTCCGCACACATTATGCGGACCGGCCTCGCCGGCAGCATCGAAAATCAGGAACAAAAATCTCCGCGCCCGACTTCGATCTCATATCCGATGGCCTCAACTCTTGTGGCAAGGCACCGGATGCACTGCGCTGACTCCTCGCCGGTGCAGATTTTGTTGTCGTAGAGCTCATACTTCTTGCGCACACCCACCGGACTTAGGTTCGGCATCAATACGTTGGCACCGGCAAGAATACCGAGCTCCCTGCCCTGCGGATGCATGGTGCCAAGCGCCGTGGTGGCGGGCAAAAGTACGCGCGGATGTACCAGGCGGATGATGCTTAACAAAAAGCACGTGAGCTCCACGCTGCCCGCGGGCTCATTGGCATACTCTGTCTCATGGTGCGGGATGAACGGCCCGATGCCGCACATCTCCGGCTTGAATTCCTCAATAAACTGAATGTCCTTCGCTAGGTGCTGCGTCGTCTGGTACGGCGAGCCGACCATGAAGCCGCAGCCGGTCTGATATCCGAGGTCCTTTAAGTCCCGCAGGCACCTCATACGGTTGTCAAAGCTCATCTCCGCCGGGTGCAGCATCGCGTAATGCTCCGGGTCCGCCGTCTCGTGCCGCAGCAGATACCGGTCGGCGCCGGCTTCCTTGAGCTTCGCATAACTCTCGCGGCTCCGCTCCCCAAGGGAGAGGGTGACCGCGCAGTCCGGGTGCTGTGCCTTTATTTTCCGGATGAGTTCACACAGGACCTCGTCCGTAAAATGTCCGTCCTCCCCGCCCTGCATCACCACCGTGTGCAGTCCGAGGCGGTATCCCTCGTCCGCGCAGGCGAGGATTTCCTCCTCCGTGAGGCGGTACCGCTCGCAGGCTTTGTTGCTCCTGCGGATGCCGCAGTATTTGCAATCGTTTTTGCAGATGTTACTGATCTCGATCAGGCCGCGGACGAACACTTTGTTGCCGTAGTATTTCTTCCGCACCGCAACCGCAGCGTCAGCCAAATATTTCGCTGACTCCTCGTCCCGGGAGTCGATCAGCAGGGCATACTCCTCCCTAAGGAGATGGTGCTCCTTGATCAGCCGGTCCGCCAGTTGTCTGATTTCTGATGTCATTGCTTTTTCTCCGCCGCAACCGGCGGTTTTCCTTTCTCAAAGAGATTCGCCCTCTCCGTAAGGATCAGGCGATGTTTATCTCGTCCGTCTCTCAGACGTTCTCATCGATCACATAGTTTCCGTCATACCCGAGGATCCGCACCCTGCTTCCCACCGGGAAGGTGGATTCCGAAATGATCTCCGGAAGTGCCAGCTGAATGCAGAGTTCCCTTCCTTCCACCTTGGCAAGCACCTTCATGGAGGATTTGGTCACGTTTTTCCCATTTTCCCCGGTCTCCATAGCCGTCCCGTAGCCGATCACGGTCGCGTTGTAAGCTGTTCCGTTATTTTTCACGGAGCGGTACGCGAAGTAAGGTTTCATTTCACTGATCATCAGCACAACGCCGATCACGAAGAAAGCAAACGGAATAATACTGAAGCCTCCGGACAACCCGTCACCCCCGAGCAGAATTCCGAAGGTAGCTCCGAGTGTCATAACACTCCACAGGACCGCGAATGCGAAAGCTCCCCAGAAGCCTCCGTCAAGCCGCAAGGGAACAACGTCCGAGATGACATCCGCACGCCGGGACGCATACTTCTCCGCCACCTGCTCCTGCTCCGTCTTCTCCGGCTCCTCAACCTCCTCGGTGACCCGCTGTCTCGTCACCATCAACGTTCCGCAGAACCGACAGACATCCTCATCCCCCTCACGGGCCGCCCCGCAGTTCGGGCATTCGTCCAGCAAGGTTTCCGTCACAATACGTTTTCTCATAGTTTCCCCCCACGGAAGATCTCTGTTTCTCGTTTCACACAAGAACGAAGTCATTATACTCCTTACCGTTCTCTTTGTCAGTAGTTCCTTTGATTTTTATCCGGCTTCCGACGGGACACTCCTGCACCGGTGTGTCGGCCGGCAGTCGTAAAATGACATCGGTTTCCCTTCCGTTGATCTGCGCCGTCACTTTCAGGGAATAGGAGGAGCCGTTGTCGGATATCACCCATTGGTCCGGTTTTTGGGCAACGCCGGAGAGCACGCCGATAACCGTGGCTTCATACTCTGTCCCGTATTTCATGATCTTGCGGTACTTATGATATGGCTCAATCAGCGGCTGATATGCGAGGCCGATCGCAACAGCAACAATAAGCGCCGCCGGGATAAGCAACAGCAGGGCTCGCCCGGCGGAGGCCTCGTGGACGATCATTACGTATATAACCGGAAAAGCTAAAAGCAATCCAAACACGAGCACAACCGGCAGGGTGCGCCATGTGAGCGGGGATTTTCCCGTCGCCCTCACGGTCGAAACGATATCCGCCTGATATGCCGGATCTCCGCTGACATCGATGGAAAGATCCGGTCCTGCCCCAAGTTTGGTATCCTCGTAAGGCTTCTTCGGAGCAATCACCGTGGTCCGTTTGACCTGGACCAGCGCAGTATCGCAGAACCTGCAGGTAGTCTCGCGGTCAAGCCTTGCCGCCCCGCAGTTCGGGCATTCCTGCAATAAAATTTCCGTTAGGAGTTGTCTTTTCATGTTTGGTCCCCCGGTTACCCCTCTGCCTCTTCCTCCGTTCAGATCATCAGCTTGTCGGCATAGGCCTTAACCTTGATCGTGCTTCCGCTTTCATACCGATCCGTCGATACCGAGTTTGGCATCTTCGCCTGCACAATACATTTCGTTCCATCCTTGACAAAGGAAACCTTCATTACGGTAACAAGCATCGAGTACGGATCGATCACCTTCATCATCCTGATCACCGTGGCGTCATACTCCTCCGCCATCTGAAGGAACCACTTGTATGACTTCACCGGTACGATCGCGTAGGTAAGGAGGACGAGTCCGAACGGTGCCACAAGCAGAAGCCCGAGCAGGGCGAATATATTGTCGCTTTTCCCGCCGGTGCTGAGGCTCAGACAACAGGCGCTTACAATGCCGGTAAGGAAGCATATTCCGGCAAGCACAAAAAGGATTATGGTCCTGGTGTCCCTCCAGTGAGCCGGATGCACGACAGTGACGGCCTTTCCGTCGACGTCCCCATACCATACGGGACTGTTTGAGGACTGCTCCTCTTCCTTGATCACTTCCTCCGTGACTGCCGTCCGGTTGACCATCGAGGTTCCGCAGAAGCCGCAGACGGTTTCGTCACCGATCCTTGCCGCCCCGCAGTTCGGGCATTCTTCCAATAATGTTTCGGTTATGGTTCTTTTTTTCATGGTGAGGTCGCTCAACGTAACCCTTGTCCTTTCGGAAAATACAGCCGCAGCCCCATTGCTTTGGCTCATTTTGCAAACAGTAACATATATTTACCTTTTTGTCAATTAATTTCGCTGCGATACCGGTGGGTTTTCGCAGCGAAACGTGTGATCCATTCGTGGTTATCAGACTGATTTTCGGCCGGGCTCACTCCAGGGAATACTTCTTATCGAAGGAATCGTAAATCTGGTTGAATTCCAGATTGCCGAACTTGATGCCGCTTAGGTACTCGTGGGTGTCGAAGCCGCCTCTCTCAACCTCGATGACCGCCACGGCGATGTTGCTGCAGTGATCGGAGATCCTCTCGTAGTTGTTCAGAAGGTCGGAGAGAATGAAGCCCATCTCGATGGAGCAGCCGCCCTTCTGGAGACGCACGATATGGTTGGTCTTGATGGTACTGGTGAGCTTGTCGATGACCTGCTCAAGAGGCTCCACGCGGAATGCCAGCTCCATGTCCGCCTTCGTGTAGCACTCGGTGGTCATGGTGAGGATCTCATCGATGGCGTTGGTGAGGACGCGGAGCTCTGCGGAAGCAACCGGTGTGAAGCTCAGGCGCTTCTCGCGGATCTCCTCCGCCGCCTTGTAAAGGTTGACCGCATGGTCGCCCAGACGCTCGAAATCGCCGATGGTGTGAAGCATTTTCGAAATGACGCGGCCGTCGTTGTCGGAAACCGGTTTTGAGGAGAGATTCACAAGATAGGATCCGAGCTTGTCCTCGTACATGTCGAGCTCATTTTCCTTCTTGAGAACCTCGGCGACCATAGCCTCGGAATAATTGTCAAAAAGACTCATGGCGTCAAAGAGGTTCTGGCAGGCGATCTCCGCCATCTTCTTGGTCAGGTTGTTACACTCGGCAACAGCGACCGAAGGGGAACGAAGGACACGGACGTCGAGGAAGCTGAGATTTTCCTGCATCTCCGACTCTTCCTTCGGCTGCTTGATGATCCGCTCGGTGAGTTTCGTGAGGGATCCGGAAAATGGCATCAGCACGATCGTGGTAGCCAGGTTGAACGCCGTGTGGACAATGGCGATACCGACGCTTCCGATGGAGCTGTCCAGCACCGCAGGCGAATTGACGGCCTGCAGGGCGCAGAACACGGAGAGCCAGATGGCGGTTCCTAAGATCTTGATCATCACGTGGACGGTTGCCACGCGCTTTGCCTTATAGTTGGTTCCGATACAGGAGATCAGCGACGTCGCGCAGGTACCGATGTTCAAGCCCATGATGATCGGGATTGCCATGCCGACGGTGAGGATGCCGCCCTCGGAGATGGCGATCAGGATACCAATGGTGGCGGCGGACGACTGGATGACCGCCGTGATGAGCAGACCGATCAGCACACCGAACAGCGGGTTGTTGAACTTCGTCATCAGCTCCTTGAACTCCGGCACGTCCCGCAGAGGACTCACGGCCGACGACATCATGCTCATACCGTTCATCAGGATGGCGAAGCCGACGAACACGGTGCCGATACTCTTATACTTGTCGCGCTTTGAGAACATCAGGAAGCCGATTCCCAAAAGGGCAAGGAACGGCGAGAAGAACTCCGGTTTGAGAAGGGTGAGCCACCAGGTCCCCGACGAGATGGAGCCGAGGGTCAGAAGCCATGCGGTAAATGTGGTTCCGATGTTGGCGCCGAAGATGACCGCCAGCGTCTGCCCGAACTGCATGATCCCCGAGTTGACGAGACCGACCAGCATGACCGTGGTTGCCGATGAGGACTGCATCGCGATGGTGATCCCCGCGCCGAGGGCAACGCTCACAACGGGGTTGGAGGACGTCTGCTTGAGCATTCGCTCCAACCGGCCGCCGGCCATTTTCTCCAGGGCCTGTGACATGACACGCATGCCGAACATAAAAAAAACAAGACCACCAACAAGCTCGGCGATGTTCATCATGCTCATCCCCTTGCCTGCGGCAGTCGCAGCTAACACTGTTAATCCGTGCATTGTAAACATACTTTCGTCTCCTTCGCGCGTCATCCGCGGACGCGCCCCGCACGATTGTGCGGATACCTGTTCCGTTTCTAATCTACGGGACAAGCATACCGAACAATCGTGAAAAGACGGTTAGCGTTATGTTAAATCTGTGTAAAGTTTTTTATCGAAGGGCGTCCTTCATCTCTTTGACAAATTTACCGACATAAACCGGCGCTTCCTTCCCGTATTGCGCCAGGATCCGAACGATGGCCGACCCGACGATCGCGCCGTCGGACAGCTCCGCCATGGCCCGCGCCTGCTCCGGGTTGGAGATGCCGAAACCTACTGCGCAGGGAATGTCCGTGTTCTTCCGGACCTCCGCAACGATGGAGGCAAGATCCGTGCGGATCTCGCTTCTCGTGCCGGTAACGCCGAGGCTCGAAACAAGGTAGAGGAATCCCTCCGCCTCCCTCGCGATCATCGCGATGCGGTCCGCGGAAGTCGGTGCGATCAGGGAGATCAGCTTCACACCGTACTTGCGGCACACCGGCAGGAACTCCTCCCGCTCCTCAAAGGGCACGTCCGGAAGAATCAGCCCGTCGATGCCGACCTCTGCACATTTTCCGAGGAATCGGTCGGAGCCGTAGGAAAATACAACATTGGCGTAGGTCATGAACACCAGCGGGATCGTCACATCGCGCCGCAGTTCGCGCACGAAATCAAAGATCTTGTCGGTGGTGACGCCGCCTGCGAGAGCGCGCACGTTGGCCTCCTGGATCACGGGGCCCTCCGCCGTCGGATCCGAGAACGGAATTCCCAGCTCGATCAGATCCGCCCCGTTGTTCACCGCCTCGCGCACGGCCGACGCCGTCGTCGCAAGGTCCGGATCGCCACAGGTGATGAATGCGATAAATGCTTTGCCGTGGTCAAACGCTTTGGAAATATCACTCATGGATGTCCTCCCCTCTGTACCGTGCGATCGCCGCACAGTCCTTGTCGCCGCGTCCGGAGATCGTCACAACGATGGTCTGCTCGGGCGTCATGGTCGGCGCAAGCTTCCGTGCATACGCCACTGCATGGGCGGACTCGATCGCAGGGATAATGCCCTCCGTCTTCGCCAGATATTCGAAGGCGCACACGGCCTCCTCGTCGGTGATCGCCACGTACTCGGCGCGGCCGATGTCGTGCAGGTATGCATGCTCCGGTCCCACGCCGGGATAGTCCAATCCCGCGGAGATCGAGTATACCGGTGCAATCTGCCCATACTCGTCCTGGCAGAAGTAGGACTTCATTCCGTGGAAAATGCCGAGCTTGCCGGTGGAGATGGTTGCTGCCGTCTCCCAGGTGTCGATGCCGCGGCCGGCTGCCTCACAGCCGATCAGGCGGACGCCCTTGTCCTCAATGAAATTGTAGAACGAGCCGATAGCGTTGGAACCGCCGCCCACGCACGCGATCACTGCGTCGGGAAGTCGTCCCTCCTT
>JAGCVY010000034.1 GCA_017962105.1 Lachnospiraceae bacterium | reverse complement strand
GTGCAGCCGCATAGAAAAGCGACGCAATGATCATCGGCCGGCTCAGGCCCTGGTTCGCCCAGGATCCGTTCAAAACACGGAGACGGAACCATGCCGAAACAATATACGCGAGAAATACCAGAAGGAAGTCCACGACGGCACTGATCTGATTCAGTTGTGATTGATTCTTCTTAATCATGCAATCCGGTTCCTTTCTTCATGTTTTCCCTGCTGTTTCCGAATTATTCGGCAATATCGTTTTTCGTTTTCTCCTGTTTCGTTACTGTAACAATCGATTCTTCTGCATGGACACGGTTTTTACAGCTCATTCCAAGAAAGATAAAGAAGAACGGCGCAGTATAATACATAGTGTTCCCGACAAAAGCAGATGCAATGTATCCCGCAGCAGCGATAAAGCACGCAAAGCTTACGCCATCCACTTTCTTTAGTTTGGGGAACATCCCAAACATAATTACGCACAGGGCAGCAAGATACAGTAACCCTGCAGGAATACCGAAAAATGCAGCCCACTGAAGATATTCGTTATGCGGTCGATTATTCATGCCGCGGGTTGCCATGTCCAAGCGGTCTTTGACTCCCTCAACGCCCCAGCCAAACAACGGCTTTTCCTTGATGCATTTCACCGTCTCCGTCCATAGAGTCCATCGGCCGGTTCCGGCATATTGTGCAGCTTCACTATCCGATGTAATGTTGCCGATATCATTTACAAGCTTTGACATATCACCGGAGGTGCTGTGATTTGCAAAGTGCATTACAACGGTAATCACCGCAAATGCAGCAATCAGTGCGATTGCTCTTAAAACATCACCGCGGTTTCTCCTCGCAATTACCAGAACGACAACACAGAACACTAAAGCGGCAATCACGGCAAGATAACAGCCAAAGGTGCTGTTCAGGATAAGCGCTACATTATCTACGATGAAGACAATCCCACACAGAATGCGAAGAATCAGGCTTCCTCCCTCAAGGACAAACCATCCTGCAGCCAAAAGAATACCGATCATCAGATAGTAGCCGAAGTGGTTAAACTGATGGAAGATTGCAGCCATACCTTCTGCATCATCAAAAAAGCGCAGGTTAACAATATAGTAGTCCACAAGAGACAAAACTGAAACCGCAAGATTTGAAACCAGGAAAGAGATTGCAAGAAACTTCCGAAGCCGTTCTGACTTAAGCAAAGACGCAATGAAAAAATACCCTAACACATATAGGATGAATGTTATAAGACTCTCATTCCGATACCCATCCCCGTTATTTGCTGCATAGTTGAATCCGTTTACCTGTTGGCTGATGTACATCCACAGCGCCAAAACTGCAAAAAGAATATACGGAATAAACAGCTTAACCTTCTGTTTCTTATTGAGTGCCTCCGACAGCATAACTACTCGGTACATCCATAAGACAATTGCAATCACTATGGTGAGAAGATTGATTATTTCAATGGTAAACGGATACGTGTAAATTGAGCCGAACATTTCGCTCACAGCATGCGGCGATATGATCTCCCTGACAATCTGGATCAACGGACTGAGGATAAACAATTCCAACGCAAAGAAAGCAAGGCCGTCAACAATCTGCTCCTTGCCGATTCTGTTACCGATCTTCTTTTTTGCCACGTCCCTCATTGTTCTCCTCTCTCTCAATCCCACAAGACAATAGTACCATAAACGCCGATTTGGCGCAACAAATCTATATATTGCAAATAACATCTATAGTGCTTTTCTTATGAAATTACCCCCGGCTGGTGCCGGGGGTGAACCATTTACTTATCTTCCCTTACAATACATTTCAATGGGATTACTTGTAATATTCAATGTCAACACCCACTAAAGTATATCCGGAATTATCATCAATTTTAACCATCAGCTTCTTGATATCGCTAACCTTTTGAATATTCCAAAATTCACCGATTGTATATGTGAAGCGGATCTCCTCATCTACAGCGTAATCACGATCAAGGACAAAGGTATAACCGTCCGCAGGCGTTCCGATATCAAGACCGATACCGCCAATTGTGGATCCCTTCTTATTCTCCGTCTCTTCCGCTGTGCGTTTTGCAATTACAACAAACGCTGCATCCTCCGGATAAATCGGCGGAATCATCGTATTGATTGCTATCGCCGAAGCATTCGACTGCGGATTGGTAACCTTATGTACAACAACCAATTCCTTAGCCGCTTCGGTAGGTGTTGCTTCCGGCGTCGGGGTATCTGCAGGTTTCGTAGGCTCCGGTGTCGGAGTATTATCTCCCGGCTGCTGTTCCGGTGTAGGAGTAGGTGTTGCCGTGTTCGTCGGAATCGGCGTAGGGGTTACGCTCGGAACTTCAACATCATGACCGGCACGATCTGCAAAATACTTAATGGCATCACTATGAAGCGGCGTTTCTCTAGACTCCGAAACATTTCCGACAAGCTCCGTACCAACCTGTACACGTACGGTGGTCTTTACTTTTCCTTCCGCGGTGTCCGGGTTAACCAGTTCAATAATAAACGTCTTTACATTGCTTGCAGTAACCTTCATCTCTTCCTTGGTCGGCTTCGCTTCCGCAGCGGCATTACGAATCGAGTCGTCGTCTTTGCCAAACTCGGATGAATCCTTCTCTAAGAGATACACGTTTCCGGATGCCGAATCAAACAGGAAAAACTGACATTTGTTTCTTCCAATGAAACGAATATAGTTGTCTGCATCATAGGTAACATCGAGGTCCGCCGAACGGACGTCAGTATCTACCTGAGACAACAGCTCGCTCACTATCTTTTTGGCTTCTTCCTCATCCTTTGACGGTCCGTCAGAATTCTTGCTGAGTTTCACAACAAGAAGCAATCCTACAACAACCGCCACAAGAATTACGGCAGCAACCACAATTTCAACTGTAGTAAGGCCGGCATCTTTACGTTTCATAATATCACATCCCCTTTTATATGGTTTTACCCAATCCAACGCACTTCTGCGTCGGTTAGCTTTCTAGATAATTAACACTTACCATATTATTCTTTAGAAAACAAATTGTCAAATATCAATTCCTACCAAGATGTACAGCTAAATACAAAAATCAATAATCAATTTGGAAAATCAGCGATTGACTGTCAAACTGACAGTCAATCGCAGGTTGTCCTTTTCTTCTTACATGGTCAAATAAAGCAAAGTCTTTTCTTGTCTACAATCTTACGAAAATGCGTAAGCATTTCTCAAGAAAACATTTCTCGCCATCTCAGCTTCTCGTCCGCTGTAGCTGGCTTTCAGATGGAGTGTCACATATCCATCTGCAATATGTGTCTTGTCCAGGGAAAATGCAACGATATGGTCCGCAACCAGATTGTTCCCATTCGAGTCAACCGGCCCTGCGGCAATTTCCGACGGGGAGGCTGATGCATCATATGCCTTTGCATATAGCTTTGTCCCGCTCAACTGTACAACATATGTTGTAGTCGAATTCACAATCGTTGCCTTCTTGGAGCCGGAATCAAAAGTAATGCTCACATTAGCATCAACTACCATATTGTTAATCAATGCAAATGTAGTCTGCAACTCCGACTGAATCTCGACTTCCTTGCTGGAATTTGCAAAATACTTGGACGAAAAGCCCAACAATGCGGTTATGCCGATCATCGCTATTCCAAGTACCGCAACGGCAACAAGCAATTCAATCAAAGACATACCTTGGTTTCGAACCATTTTCTCTTCAATCATGGCTGCCCTCCTTAGTATGATACTCTGCCGGTAAGTTTCGTCAACTTTAGCGTAATCGTACTGGATGTACCGTTGGTGAACTCAATGCCCGTGACACCATTACCAGCTATTTTGGAACCTTTACCGGATTCTCCGCTTAAGGTGGTGGCACCGCCCCAGTACATATCGCTAAAAGCTCCGGAAACACGATCATAATAAATCCGGACAACATCGACATCACCTATCGGATGAGGATTAGCTGCATCATTCGCAACAATCTTTACCTGAACCTTTTTACTGATTGTAATGCGGTTCAAAACGTTATTATTCGTTGAGGAATACAGAGTAAACACTGTATCTCCATCAGAATTACGATCGATAGCAATATGACAATTATCCTTGCTCATTGCTATTGTCTGCGCTGTCTGGAACAATACCTTTACATCTTCTACTGCATTGCTTACTTTTTGTCGGGATATTACAGTTACGCTTATTCCGACAACAGAAATCAGCACAGTCATAATCGCGATTACCACAATCAATTCAATCAGTGATAATCCCTCATTCCTTTTCATATAATCTCCTCTCTCTCCGAAGACAATTTAATCCTGATCAAATCGCTTCGAAAATTCCGATTACGACACTGCCGGATTCTTTTCCCAGTTTTCGAAGGTGATAATATCAAGCGTAGCGTTCATTTCCTTGTCTGTCGCTGTAACCGACTGACCACTACCGCCACTGCCACCTTGCGAATCCTCATAGAACACTTTGATACCGCCGACAAAGAAATTGTTTATTGTCTGCGCGTCAATACCCAAACTGCTTTGGCCCATGAGCTGTCTGCCAAGACTATCAAAGAAAGCCTGCGCATAACTCTTGTTTGTAGCCATATCGGTAAGCGAACGTATTGACGAACACAACTCACGTGCAGCACAGGTCATCTTGCCCGGTGTAATATAGATACCGACACTCTGCGCTCCGCCGTTGTTATCATTTGCGCACAGCGGAACATCTTCCATCCCAATAGCAAAATGGCAATTCTTAACTTGACCATTGCTGTCACTTCTGTTCATGGTCTGCACTTTACCGACCATAACTTCTACATCTACCGTCTTTCCGGGTCCGCAGTTATAATCCTGATGTCTTGTAGCACCGCCCTGATTGATGCTTCCAAGCGTCACACCGTCATTAGCCTTATATTTAGCTCCGTTTACTCTAAACTGATCAGTCGTCATTTGTTTTTTCGGTTCAAATGCTTCCGGACATTTCTTAACGTACCGAACAAAGTAATCGACATCAATAAGACCAACATATTCTTCGTCAAAGTAGTAATCCACGCCGTCGATCGTCTTTTTAACTCTGGGATGAGCGTAATTCGAGGAATCAAGCGTAAGGCCCGGCAATGACGAAACGGTCTTGTTGGTGACCTTATTTACTCGCGTCGCCTTGGTTCCGTCCCAAACGAACAATCCCGATTTGTTCCCCTGATTATTGTAAAGATGAGGATCGTTGATATCCTGGGTATCCCAACCTACCGGCAGATGATTAATGACATCCGCGTTTCCGCTGTTGTAGTTTGAGCTCAGAGACTTTCCGGAATAGACAATAGTAGCGGTTCCGTGTAGTATTTTAGTGTATCTTGAACCCTCCCATGACTGTATGGTCGGCTCTGTCATCAAATCTCCGCCGTTCCAGTTATCATGCCACGTATAATATGATCCGGGGCTCAATTCCTCAGTGATGGTAGTTTCAACAACGATATCCTTGCACTTTACTTTCGCGCCTTTTGCAATGATCAGGTTCGAATTCTTCGAAACATAAATCGTCCCTCGAACATCAACATTTTTCGAAAGAATTACCAGATTGGACCGATTATCAATACGGATATCGCCGTTTATGGTAATCGAACTCTCTTCCGTCCAGTAAACAGATGTCGCTCTACCGCAATCCATTGCCAGAGCATTTACAACTTTACCTCCAGAGAGCACTTCCGTTGAGGGATCATAACCGATATAAATATCTCCGATGATATCCAACTGGGCAGTTGCTTTGGCTCCGTCACCTGTCACAGAAAAACCGCTGCCTGCAAACATGGAATATCCGCCACTGCTACTGGTGCTCTCGCTAACATAAGGAGAACGAATTCGAATGTCTGTTTTTACCTCAGAAACATAACCGCCTCTCTCGAGATCGGTATATCTGATCCTTACATTCCTAATGACGATCTCACCGGCAACAGATTCATCAAAATATTTGATGGTTCCACCATCAGAATATCCTTCCACCGTTACGGAAATATCTTTAATTGTGGAATCAGGATCATAACCGGTAAGGTAAGATTTAAGTGCTTTCTCTATCTTATCCTTATCGGAACCCACAGCGCCTCCATCACTGAGAAGCGAAGCCTTGAAATTTGTAACGAAATTAGCTCTGCTGGTCGTAGAAGAAACCGCAAACGCAGTAGCAACCTTCGCCTGCAGACCCATTTTAATATCATCGACAATTGCCTCGTTCTCATAGAACGTCGATGCGGCCTGCTTGCTGATTGCCTTCTGTCGATACGACAGCAGGGAAACGCGCAAAATCGTAGCTGAGAGAAGCAAACACAGCGTAGCGCAAATCATTACGCTGATAAGTGCTATACCACGATTATCCTTTCGGAACTGTGAACGCATAACCATATTATCTCCTTTCTGCTCACTGGATCTTGTCTGCCACTGAGCCTTCAATTACGGCATAAGCATTTTCCGTCAAGTTCGAAGTGTTTACATAACTCTTAAACGAAGTAAGATCAGTAACTTGTGTGCGGTACACATATATGGTGACCTTATAATACTTCATGTATTTAATTCCGATATCTTTCAACGCGTTACCGACAGTACCTTCTGCGCCATGATTTCTTCCACTCGAATCCAACTCATATTGGATTAACGCACAATACTTTCCGCTGCCGGATGAAACGTTAAATAGTATAAACGTATATTTATTCTGACTTGCTAATCCAGAAGTTGCATTGTACGATTTTGTCGTGCCGGAAAAATCTGATTTATACTCGTTGGCTCTCCCCTTGAAAGCGCTGCCGTCGGAATCCGTAATAACAGTAATCCCTGTGGAGGATCCATTGGCGGTATCAAATTGTTGCGCTACTTTCGTAAGTGACAGACTCTTGCAGGATTCCATTAAGGTTTCCGCAATCGTATTCGCCGCCAATCTTCTACGCGCTTCTCCGTTTACCTGCGCAACCGAAACAAACGACTGCATTATCGGAATCGAAATAATGGACAAAATCGCCACCGCAATCAACACTTCTACTAAAGTAAACCCGGAAGATTTTATTCTCTCTCTATCCTCTCTCATCTATTGTTCCTTTCCGGTATTCGGCGACTCTATAAGCTTTGCGCTCAAAACCTACTGTATATGTGATATGCTTCTCCTCTGCGTAAAAACGCGGTTTGCCATTATATGGCTTTGCCGTTCCCGCCTGAAAGAGACGGGAACGGACTTTTTTGATTTCATTTTTTCTTTTACGGAAGTTCCGTCGGCGTCAACTCCGGGATAGGCGTCGGCGTAACGGTCGGTCCAAATACACAGTCAACACCCATTGCAACCGGCGGAATTACAACTTCTACCGGCGGATGGTTTGTATCCTTGCCCTGTCCAAGAGTATGGTAATCTGTTACACCATATGCACGGAGAATCATCTCCCCATGAACAACGCCGGTAACATTGTCATAGGAAAGCTGTATTTCTTTGATGTTTTTCGCCATGCGATCCGCATAAACGGAAGTCAACATTTTTTTGCAGCCTTCATATGTTCCGTTAGTATACTTTAAAGTTACCTGCGCTACATTGTCTCCGAACGTGACGGGTTTCTCGTTAAATGAACCCATAAACGTATCGATGGGATCAGAAGGAACCATCGTATAATCCGAAAAATGAACCCCGTATTCCTCCACATGCTCCAGATCATACAGGTACATAATGATATCATCATAGCGATAATAAGCGGGGTAACTCTTCACCATCCCGATCATTTCGGTCTGCCACTTGGTAATATCATTGTTAATCTGCTGCTCATCAATCTTAAGAAGTTCTTCATTCTCGGCAGTTTTCTGTGCAATCTCGCTTGTGAGCTGGTCTGCCTTTTCAATCTGTTTACGATAATTGAACTGATACACGCAGAACAAGGCAATAACGCCTAAAAGTATCATAACGATACTAATATCTCTTTTAGATACTTTCATTTAGTTTTCACCTCCCGCTGTATTATACTGCATCGTAATCTTGCAGCTCACCACCCAAATCGGAGGTTCCGTGATCTCCGGCGTAGGCGTCGGAACCTCAGGCGTCGGAGTCGGAGTCGCTCCCTCGGGAAGTTCCGGTTCCGGTTCGACATAAAGAGCTTCTGTTACCGGAGAAATATTCGTTATTGTTACCGTATCGAAATGGTACAACTGCTGAGCAATAGTAGCTAAATCTTCTTTGTAAACACAAGTCAGATCCATCTCAATCGTTGTTTCATTTGCAACGATTTTGTATGCGACAAAACTGCTCGGCATCTTCTGTTCCAATTCTTCAAGGAAAGGAACAAAGTTTACGTTGTAATCTTTCTCAATTCCGTTGTATTTGATTACTTTATTGTAAGTAGCCTGAGATGTCTCATGCTTCGTCTTAACATCGCGAAGTCTTTGGTTCTCTTTCAGCTTGTTCTCAATTTCAGTCTTCTCTTTTTCCTTGTTGGTAACCTTAATCTGACCAACCAGGAACAGTGCCAAAGCAACCGCAAGGCATGCAACCATCACTGCGAAAGGAATTACCAGCGATTGCTGTTTCTCGCCCTTCATCAATTCCGGAGAGAGAAGCTGCAAAGGCTTCATTGCTGCACCGATGCATGCCGCAAGAACGTGCATCGTCACATCGCTGTAGCCACTGCTGAGGATCTTAATCTGATTCAGTCCATCATAATTGTGGACATTGTAACCAAGCTCATTGCCCAAAAGTTCATCGAGGCCGATGAAATCCGCGCCAATACCAACAAGCTCAATGCTGTCAATCGGCTCGTTGTCGTTACGGGAGACGTAGTACTCAAGAATACGTCCGATGTTACCAATCAGGTAGCGAAGATTCTCGGTAAGCATGATGCGGGACATCATAATCTCATCCGAAGTATCCTCCGGCTCCTGATAATCAACATCCACGTTAAGGTAACGGCGGATGCAATGATTTGTCATGAACGCGCGCGTCGCTCCATAGTAATCGAGGTTCTCGCCGTATACATCGAGCTCCATCATGTTCTCGATAACGCCGTTGACACCATGAGCAACGGAACGCTGGAGAACAATCTCGCCTTCCTTAACGATGGTTACCAAAGAACTGTGCTCGTCAATCTTGATAACGGCATTGGTTCCGTGAGCGAAATCCTGTCTCACTACCTGATACACACTGTTGCCGACATAGTCGATTGCCTTAATGTGCATCTGCAGGGAATGGGCAAGATCCAGATACGATGTCGTAACATCGTTGGGTACAGCAAGAAGAGACAAGCGATACTGCTTCTCTTCCTTCGTATCAATCTTGCCGAGGATGTTGTAAACCAGGTGATACTGGTTCATATCCACCGGGAAGTACTCCGCAGCATTCGCCGTAATCAAAGGCAGAATCTTGTTCTCCTTTACCAACGGAATACGAGCCTCACGGTTGGCGATACGGCTGGAGGAGACGGTGAACACGACGCTGTCGGTCTTAATCTCTCTCTTGCGCAATTCCGCCTTCAAGCTGATGATGAAATCCTCATTACGGCTGATCACACCATCCTGAACCATGTCTCTCGGAGTCTCCAGGCTGAACGCCTGATAGATTTTCGGGGTCTTGGTCATGTAGTCGATCTCAACGACTCTTGTCACGGCCTGCCCGATCTCCATTGACAGCACTTTCTTAGCCATACTTTTCTTGCCTCCCTCTCGGACGAATACGTTCTTCGTCCGTCCTTCCTCGTTAGTTTATCATTAACTGAAAGAATGTCTCAGCAATTCTCGTACACATAACATTTTTCCGCACGTAGACCATATACGCCGAAGCCTGATCGGCGACCGACTTTTCTCCGGCCGAACACCGTCTCTCTTCTCATGTCCCGGGATTCAACCTACAGTCCGATTAATCCGGTATACCAGTTCAATAACTTCTCACCGAATAAAATCACTATTGTTATGCCGGCCGCCAGATACGGCCCCATAGCAAGCACTCGACCCGCCTTGGATATTTTCATTCTGGTGATATGGATTATCGACCCCAGTATGCACCCAAGGACAAGCGCTGCGATAATTAATTTCCAGCCAACTAAGAGCCCGGCGGCGCCCATCAGTTTTACATCTCCTCCTCCAATGGCTTTGCCTTTGGAAAGGAACCACAGAATGCCCAGCGGTACGCTTACCGCGAACATTCCTATAATATACGGCACTGCGGAACGGATTTCCATTCCTTTTACCGTCAATCGGTATAGGAGAAGTACCGCCCCAAACACCAATATGAATATGTTAAATCCAATCGGTATGATATATGTCCTAAAGTCAATAACACTGAGCGCCAATAACGCGGATATTGCCACGCAATAGATCACGCTCTCAACGCAAATGCCGCAAACCAGGAACACGACCACATAAAGAATTCCGTTCAGTGCTTCGATAATCGGATACTGTATGGAAATCTTCTCGTGACACTTCCGACAACGACCGCGAAGAATAATCCAACTAAACAGCGGGATCAGATCAAACCAGCGAAGCTGGTATCCGCAACTCATACAGTGGGATCGTCTCTTGGCAAGATCCTCTCCCTTGGGAATACGAAAGATACATACATTAAGGAAACTGCCGATTACAATTCCGAACAAAAATGCACTTATGTAAATCACAGTTTCTATCATTTCAAACCGTACTCCCGCCGTTTCATATTATTCATCAATCATCAGGACCATCCCAAGCGCCAACAACTTTTGGATTTCCAGTGGTGGCATCCTCTTGGATTTCTATCGTATACGTTTGAGCTTTCCGCAGCTTTGACGTCGGAACCACCTTTGACAAATCCCCGAAATCACTTGTAAGCATCTTTTCCAATGCATTGCCCAAATCGCCTTGAACAACACTGATCCCCGAAGAATTGAACGTTACAAGAACGTCTCCGTTATCTAGTTGAAAACCGCCGGAAAACACGACATTTTCCGCAGCATGTTTAATTTCTCCCGCTGCGGAATCATCAACACGTCTTCTTGCCTTTTCTACATACTGCAGATATGCCGGTGCTAAAACACCGACCAAAATTGCCATGATGGCAATTACTACAACCAGTTCAATAAGGGAAAACCCTCGATTGTTTTTTTCTCCTCTGGCGAATTCCATGTTTATCGCCCTTTCCTTATGCGTTTGGCAGGGTGGCGCTTTCGCGCCACCCTATAGGGATTACCAAGCATAATTAACAATTAACACATCAGTTACTCTGATTTAGAGCATCCGTTGCGAACAACTGCATTCCGCGAAAATTAGGAAAGTCTCTTCTTGAAATCCGGGGAATAGGTGCAGAAGTACTCGCCTTCGTTTCCAGCGCTATCCGTAGCGTTCGGAGCGAAGAGAACAGTACCAGCCCAAGATACGTTTCCGTCAAGGCCAACAGTACCAACAACAGTGCCGCCCTTGGTCTTGAATGCCTTCGAGGACAGTTTTACGTTAGCGCTGTAGTTAGCCATTGCGATCCATGCATTCTTAACCTTGTCACCATCGGACTCAGCCAAAGAAGAAACGGACAGCGTGAAAACGCCGGTATTGCTAACAGAAATCTCGAACTTCGTGCCGTTCTGGATGTACTGATCGTACTGAGCTTCAGAAGCAACCTTCTCAGCAGCGCCCATGATCTCGGTAACGGTAGTAACGTCGTTGGATCTGCGGGACTTCTCTACATATCTAAGGTATGCAGGTGCCAGAACACCAACAAGGATAGCCATGATGGCGATAACAACGATCAACTCAATGAGGGAAAAACCCTGATTCTTCTTCATAACTTTTTGTTCTCCTTTTCATTTTTTCATATAATATACTCTTTTTATCTTAAACACCCGCCGCCCTATATCAACGGGCGCTTAATTCAGTTTTTGTTCGGTCCGATTGACCGTGCGTTCGGATTCCTTACAGGTTATCAAGTCCGGAATACAAAGCGCCCATGGGTGCGATACCGGCACCGATGATAACGCCGCAGACACCGGCCATAAGAAGGATGATCATAGGCTCCAGTGCAGCCATCAGAGCCTGCGTAGCAGCCTCTACTTCTTCATCATAGTAGTCGGCCATCTTGGTAAGCATGGCTTCAAGGTCACCGGTTTCCTCTCCGATCTTGGTCATATGGATAACCATCGGCGGGAAGAGACCGCATCTCTTAAGGGGCTCTGAGAGCGGAACACCCTTCTTTACCTCTTCCTTGCACTCATACACCGCCTGTTTAAACAGGTAATTGCTCATGGTCTTGGCGGTGATGTCAAGGGAGTCGATCATCGAGATACCTGCTGCGGTGAGGGTACTCAGCGTTCTTGCAAGTCTCGAGGATGCAGACTTGATGGTAAAGTTCTTAACTGCGGGAATCTTGATTGCTGCCGTCGCAAAGAATACTGTTCCTGTTTTTGTGGAAATAAATATCTTGAACCCGATAACAATCACCGCAACCACCGCAAGAGCGACAAACCAGTTCTTTTGCAGCCAGTCGCTGGCATGGACGACGAACATGGTAATCTTCGGCATGTCGATATCCATATCCTTGAACATGCTCATGAATGTCGGCACAACCTTGACAAGCAATACGACGCAAACCGCGATCGCGACGATGAAGACTACGATAGGATATACCATGGCCTTCTTTACGAGACCTGCGAGGTAGGCGTCCTTCTCGAACTGCGTTGCCATTCGGGTGAAGGAGACGTCGATACTACCGGAAGCCTCACCGGCATCCACCATGTTGATCAACATGCTGGGGAAGATCTCCGGATGAGCACGCATGGAGTTTCCAAGAGTCTCACCTTTTGCCACGCTGGTTCGAACCTCACCGATCGCCTTCTTGAAAGGCTTGCTCTCAGTCTGCTCTTCCATCATGCCCAGGGCGTCCATGATCGGCACGCCGGCGTTGATGATACTCACGAACTGGCGGCAGAACACGGCGAGCTCTCGGTTGTTGACCTTGGATCCGCCGATGTTGAGATCCTTGTTGAAGATGTTGGCCTCGGTAACCTTGATGGGCATGAGGCCTTCGCCTTTCAGCATGGACGCGGCGCGGTCAGGCGTTGTCGCATCGATGCTGCCTTTCTTCTGCTTGCCGAACTTGTCGACAGCTGCATATTGATAAGTAGCCATTCAAAACCTCCGTTGTCTCTTGTTAGAATGTTACTTTTCTGCTCATTGCGATGGCATCCTGTGCGTAGTTCAAGCAGTTCTCCGCGCTGATCAGGCCACCGATGTAGAGGTTGTACAGAGCGTCGTCCATGGACTGCATGCCCTGTTTCTTGCTCGTCTGGATCATGGAAGGAATCTGGAATGCTTTTCCTTCACGGATAAGGTTTCTGACGGCGCTGGTGCCCATCATGACCTCGAATGCCGCCACACGGCCGGAGCCGGTCTGGATCGGCAGAAGCTGCTGTGAGATAACGCACTCGATAACGCTGGCGAGCTGTACTCGGATCTGCTGCTGCTGATGCGGCGGGAAGACGTCGATAACACGGTTGATGGTGTCGGCCGCACTGTTGGTATGCAGCGTGGAGAACACCAGGTGGCCGGTCTCGGCAGCCGTGATGGCTGTCTGGATCGTCTCAAGGTCTCGCATCTCACCGACGAGGATAACGTCCGGGTCTTCACGGAGGGCTGCTCGAAGAGCGCCTGCGTAGCTCTCGGTATCGTCGCCGATCTCTCGCTGGTTGACGATGGATTTCTCGTGCCGATGCAGATACTCGATCGGGTCCTCCAGCGTGATGATATGCTTGCTGTAAGTCTTGTTGATCATGTTGATCAGGGAAGCAAGGGTGGTCGACTTGCCGGAACCGGTTGCTCCGGTTACCAGAACGAGGCCTCTCTTTCTCTGGCAGAGCTCCTGCACGGATGCCGGAAGTCCGAGTTCTCTCGGCGCCGGAATCTTGAAGGGCAGAAGTCTCATGACCATTGCGAGGGTACCGCGCTGCTTGAATACGTTTACACGGAAACGTCCGCGGCCGTACAGCGAATGCGCGAAGTCGATCTCGCCGGTCTTCTCCATTGTCTCGACCAAACGGTCGTTGTCTGCGAACAGCGGAACCACGAGCTCCTCGATCTGTTCGGGCGTCAGCTTGTCGCTGTCGAGCGGTCTCAGGTCTCCGTCGATACGGAAGATAACCGGACGGCCTGCCGTGATATGGATATCTGATGCGTGGCGGTCAACGGCTTCCTGAAGGATGTCATCCAACTCTCTCATACAGCTGTCAGTTCCTTTCCTGTTTCTATATTTTCTCTCTTGTTCTTATTACTCCTCGAAGGATACGCGGAGCATCTCGGAGAAGGAGGTGATCCCCTGCAGTGCGCAGCGCACGGAACTCATGCGGAGCGTGCTCATGCCCTCCTCGAGAGCGGCTTTCTTGAGCACATCGGAATCTTCCTTTCGGGAAATGATCTTCTTCAGTCTCGGGGAGATCTCCATGATCTCGTAAACACCGATTCGTCCTTTATATCCGCGGTTGCAGCTCTGGCAGCCCACCGGATCGTAGAGGATGACATCGCCGGCGCCTGCCGGAATGCCCATCGTCTCCTTCTCTTCCTCGGTAGCAAGACGTTCCTTCTTGCACTTCGGGCAGAGACGGCGTACAAGTCGCTGTGCGATAACGCCGACAACGGAGTCGGCGATCAGGTAACTCTCAACGCCCATATCCATCAGACGGGCGATAGTCGCCACGGAGCTATTGGTATGGAGGGTACTTACCACGAGGTGACCGGTGATGGACGCCTGTACGGCGATGCTCGCGGTCTCACCGTCTCGGATCTCACCGATCATGATGATGTCCGGGTCCTGACGGAGGATGGAGCGGAGCGCCGATGCGAAGGTAAGTCCTGCCTTCACGTTAACGTGTACCTGATTGATACCGTTGATGTTCGCCTCGACAGGGTCCTCAACGGTGATGATATTCACTTCTTCCCGGTTCAGTTCCGAAAGCGCCGTGTAAAGGGTGGTCGACTTACCGGAACCGGTAGGTCCCGTAACGAGGATAATTCCGTGAGGGTTCGCCAGGATGTGGTCGAACACCTTCATCTCCTCGTCGGAGAAACCGAGGTCTTTCTTGTTTCTCGTAAGGGCGGTCTTCATAGCGAGTCGCATAACGCACTTCTCGCCGTAGTACGTCGGCAGGATGGAAACACGGATATCGTACTCCACGCGGTCGACGGTCTGACTGATACGGCCGTCCTGCGGCTTTCTCTTCTCAGAGATGTCCATGCCGCCGATGATCTTGAGTCGGGCGATGATTGCGGGCAGGAGTCCGATGTCGTAGGTAATTTGCTCAAAGAGCGCACCGTCGATTCGATACCGGACACGCACCTTCGTCTCCAGAGCCTCGACATGGATATCGGAAGCTCTCTGACGGGCTGCGGACTCGATCATGTTTCGAACGAGCACGACGATCGGGGAGTCGCTGGTGTCATCGTTCTCCTCGTCCTCGCCGGTCATCATCTTGCTCTCACGCTCTTTCGTGTACGCCTCCGCTGCTGCCAGCGAGTCGGCATTACCGAAGTGACGGTCGATGCACACCATGACGTCGTGTGCCGTTGCTATATAAGGCTCAATCTCCAAATGTGTGATCATCTGGAGGTCATCCAGCGCATTCATATCCATCGGGTCAACCATGGCAACCCGAAGGGTGTTGGGGTTGTTCGGCGCATACGCGAACGGGATCAGCATATACTTACGAAGGGTGTTCGCCGGCACGAGTCCCAGGATCTCATCGGGGATCTTCGCCACCGTCGGGTTCACCATCTCCACGCCCAGCTGTCTCGTGAGCGCCCGGGTGATGCTCTCCTCCGTCGTGAAGTTCAACTCGCACAGAATTTCACCGAGTCGCTTATCACTGGTTTTCTTCACTTCCAGCGCCTGCTCAAGCTGGTCCTGCGTGATGACGCCTTCCTGAATCAGCATGTCGCCGAGTCGTTTTTTTCTGCGGTATACCTCACCGGCCATGTGCGGTTTCCTCCCGATCCGATGCAACTTGCGACACGTTGACGCAGCCTTGCATGCATTTATTTACCCAAATCATACCACTTTTGAATAAATTGCGCAAGGTTTTAGGCGGAAAATATGTGCAAATTATAACAAAATTCATCCCCTGACGGGGTATTTTGCATAACCACACTACATCTTGTGGTGTTTATGCAGAATCGCGACTATCTATAGCGCACTCGTTTGTAAATATTCTTTTAATTCGTTTTCTGTATTTTTGCTCTACATGCAAAAATTCGAATTTTGTGCAGTGATTTTTGTCACGGACTTGTGAACAAATTGTAAACTTTGTAAACATTGTTTGTTTTCGCCGTGATTTTGTCACCCCGCGAGTTTACCGCAGTTTCTTTCGTATGTCAAGGGTAATATTTGACATTATAGAGGAAAGAATCCAACATTTTCCGGATTGGGAGTGCCTTTCCATGCGGGTTCCCGCCGTAATGTCCCTCTGTCCAGGCTGTTCCGGAAGGCCGTGGAAGGCCCATTTCATAACGGATTTTCCGGAATGACAAATATCACTCCCTCTTTCCTTTATTTTGTTGCATTTTGTACATTTTTCGAAAGTTATCCTATTGTTTCTTGGCAGTATTTATGCTAATATACGGGTTAAGACCACCACGCAAGGAGGATTCTAACCTATGGCTAAAGACACCATCACCGTCATTATGGCAGTTTACAATGTTGCGGCGACCATTACGGAGACCATCCGCAGCGTCCTGAACCAGACCTACCGCAACCTGACCCTTCTGATCATCGACGACTGCTCCACCGACGGTTCTGATTTCATTCTGAAGAATTTTGCGAAGGAGGATCCGCGTATCACCTACGTCCGCATGCAGACGAATCAGGGCGTTGCCTATGTGCGCAACTACGGTTTGGATCATGCGAAGACCGAGTGGGTTGCCTTCTTCGACGGCGACGACATCTGGCGCGAGGATAAGCTGGAGAAGCAGGTGAGCCTGCGCGACCGTATGCTCCGCGGCGATGTTCCGATGTATCTTGACAACGGCGATCCGAACCCGATGTATCCGGCCATCATCTTCTCCGGCACGGCTTACATGGATTACAAGGGCAACCGCTACGGCTATATTCTTCACGCTCCGGATTCCGTTACGTACAAGAAGCTCCTGAAGCAGAACGTGATCTCCTTCTCCTCGGCTCTGGTTAACAAGTCCGTGATGGAGAAGTTCCCTGTGGACGGCAACCTCCACGAAGATTTCTTCTGCTGGCTCACAGTTCTCAAGAAAGGCTTCGTTGCCTACGGCATCGACGAGCCTCTTATGACCTACCGCATCGACCGCGATTCCGCGTCGGGCAACAAGTGGGCTGCAGCGAAGAAGAACTACAACGTTTACAAGAAGCTGCGCTTCGGCAGGATCAAATCCTTCTACTACATGATCTGCTACGCACGCCGCAATTCCGCGAAGTACAACAAAATCAAGAAGAGCTGATCCTCTTTCAAGTATGAATCAAAGCACCGCGCCCCCGGTAAGGAGAGCCTCCTTTCCGAGGGCGCGGTTTTATTTTGCCTTATTCTTCTACCCCTGCTTCACGCCGTACGCCTTGCGCACCGCCCAGGAGATCGGCCGGTAGCCGAAGCACTTCGTGCGGAACAGCCAGCGCACCGTGCGGTTCGGTATCTTTGTGTACACCGCTTTGTAGTTCGTCTTCACCGTCTCGCCGAGCTCGCGGATGAAATCGCGGTATCTCGTCATGGGCGGGAAGGAAAGCCAGATCCGGGTCTGGGTGACCACCAGTCTTGAGAGCTCGTACTCAAGGTACTTTAGAAGGGCGTTGCTGGTGTCCGCCTCCTTCTCCCGGTCGTAGAACTCGAAGATCCTCGTCATGACCAGCCGGTGATCCGAAACATACTGCTGCATGCGGTTGATGTTCATGCTCTGCTTCGGCCGTCCCACGCGGTACTGGTACACCGGAAGATCGTAAAACCTTAGTGTCCGCACGTACGGCATCGGGTAGAGAGCGTACTCCACATCGACGTAGAAACATTTTTCGTCGATGGTGATGTCGTTGGCCTGCATCAGATCCGTGCGGTAGTTCAGCTGGTGGATGCGGATGTAGGGCATGTCCGCGATCTCACCGAAGGTGTACGGCTTGTCGCAGTCGACGAAATGGTAAATGTCGAACCGGTCCTCCGGCATGACCTTCCACGTCACATCCTGCACCGTGTTGTACTTCGTGACGATCACGTCCTCGGTGGCTGTCTTCAGCTTCTCGATCAGCTTGGCAAATGCTTCGCTGTCGACCCAATCGTCGCCGTCCAGGATCCGCAGATACGTTCCCGTAGCCGCCAGGATTCCCGCGTTGATGGCGGAGCCGTGGCCGCCGTTTTGCTTGTTGATCACGCGCACCGTGCCGGTATCCCGGTACTTGCGCACGTATCCTTCCGCCAGCTCCCTGGTAGTGTCTGTCGAACCGTCGTTGACGATGATGATCTCAATCTCCTCGTTGCAGCCCGCCTCGATCATGGAGTCCACGCACTTTGCAAGATAGAGTTCCACGTTGTATGCGGGAACGATGATGGTAAGAACCTTCTCCATGCGCGATCTCCTTTCTGAACAAGCTACAGGCGGATGCTCCGGCGCCTGCCGACGGCCTTGAATTCCCATTGCTTACCGCCCGGCAGCTGTCTTTTCTCCACAGGCGGTACAAAACAACCGTTTACTGTCTCTATTTCTCTCTGACGCACCGCCTAAAATCAAAAGTCAGCACTTGGGCGGTGCCAAACGAAATACAATCATCTCTTTCACTCTTTTGCATACCGCCTGAGAGCAAAAGACAGCGTTTCGGCGGTACCGGACGAGATTCTACCTAAAAGGGACAGGGGATTCCACCAAACGGTCTTCCTACCGAACAGCCTTTCCGTCATACGGTCTTCCTACCAGACGTTTTACCCGCCGGAAAGCCTGCCAAAAACGTTTCCCCTAGCTCAACAACAAATCCCCGTCAGAAGCCTTCCGTGCTGTCTTCCTTCAGCATGACCAAAACGGTCTGCAGCAGAAGCTTCAGATCGAGCCACAGGCTGTAGCTCTGGATATACATAAGATCAAGCATCAGCTTTTCCTTGTTGGTGGTGTTGTATTTGCCTTCAATCTGGGCGAAGCCGGTGAGGCCGGCCTTCACGCGAAGGCGGTATTCGTACTCGGGATAGTTGCCTTCAAAACCGTGCAGATACACAAGCTGCTCGGGGCGCGGGCCAACGAGGCTCATGCTTCCGCCGAGGATGTTGAGAAACTGCGGCAGCTCGTCGAGGCGGGTAGCTCGGAGGATCTTGCCGGCGCGGGTAACACGGTTGTCGGTCTCCTGCATCGGCTTGGTAGCCTCGCTCTCGATCATGGTGCGGAACTTGTATATCTTGAACGGCTTGCCGCCCTTCGTGGCGCGGAGCTGCGTGAAGAATACCTTGCCGTGGTCGTCGAGTTTGATGAGCAGCGCGCTCAGAAGAAACAGCGGAAGCGTCAGGATCAAAAGAATGGACGCTCCGAAGATATCAAATGCCCGCTTTAAGAAGCGCTCGGCGATGGTCAGCTCGGTCTTCGCGGAAGCGAAAATCAGAGCGTCACCGAACATACGGTACTCGCTGGTAACCTCGACGATATCGCTGATCTCGGGAGTAAAGAGAATGTTCTTGCCGCGGCCGTAGCAGTACTCGATGAGCTTCCGCCGCTGTTCTGTGGGAATGTCGCTCAGGAAGACGTTGTCGAACTTCTCGATTTGCTCCCGCAGGCTCGGATCCGTATAGGAAACCACCTTGTCGCCAGGGATCTGCGCGGCTCTCGCCTTGATGTTGTCCAGCATTTTCGGCTGGTCGGTGTCGCGGTTCACCACGTAGATGGTATGGCTGTTGCGCGTCGCATAATAGTAGATCTCGAAACCAAGACGGATGAGCAGAAGCGCGAGGACGCCCTGCACCACAAGAGTGAACAGAAACATTCCTACACAGCTGAAGAACATGCCCCAGTCCGTCACGACCTTCGTGGATACGCAGATCCACACGAAGGCCACAAGATCCGTCAGCCACGTGATGATGATCGCACTGTTCTGAACATTTTTCTTACTCTTCTTACCGATATCATAACCGCCGTAAATAGCCATGAACATGATGTGCACGACGATGAAAATGCCGATGGTCATCGCCGCGCTCTTTATGTCGGCGCGGATCGCGGGGTTGTATATCGCCTGAAAGGCATAAAAAGTGCCGGCCACGAGGACGAACAGCGTCAACTTGACCAGACCGATCAGAAATCTCCAGAAATCATTCATTTCATGCCCCTCTGCGTAATCAATAGTGTGAGTGCATTACAGTATACCATTCTTTCTTAGGAAGTGCAATCACTCAATTCGCCTTTTCCCAAGGACTTTCTCATTTTTCAAGGGATTCACTGTAAAAGCGCCTGATACACGTCCCTCTTCCCGATCCCGCGGTCAGCCGCAACGGCCTTCATGGCGTCCTTGCGGTCCATCCCCTGCGCCTCGTACATCGCCACATGCTCCGCGATGGTCAGCTCGCTCCACTCGGCCTGTTCGGCGCGCTTCGTCTCCGCCGGGTCGGCGCCCTCGATCACGATCACGCACTCCCCCTTCGGCGGATTTTCCTCGTAAAATGCCGCTGCCGCCCCGAGCGTCCCGCAATACCGGTCCTCGTGCTTCTTGGTGAGCTCGCGGAGCACGGTAACCTTGCGGCCGGTCGCTGCTTCCGTCGGCGATCCTGCTGTCCCTTCCAGCGCATCCCGCAATTCCGCAAGCGTCTTTGCCAGCCGGTGCGGCGCCTCATACATCACAATGGTCCGTGTCTCCCGCTTCAGCTCCTCCATCACCCGCGCCCGCTCCTTCTTCTCCGTGGGAAGAAACGCCTCAAAACAGAAGCGCCTTGTGGGCAGTCCGGAGATGGTGAGCGCCGTCACGCAGGCGCACGCCCCGGGCACCGCCGTGACCTCCACGCCTGCCTCCAGAGCCATGCGCACAAGCTCCTCGCCGGGATCGCTGATGCCGGGCATTCCCGCATCGGTGATGACCGCGATATTCTTTCCCTCCACACGCATCTCCGTGAGCTCCCGGCCCTTGTCAAACCGGTTGTTCTGATGGTAGCTCGTCATGGGTGTGTGAATGTCAAAATGCGCCAGCAGCTTGCGCGAATTTCTCGTATCCTCCGCCGCGATCAGGTCAACCTCGGAGAGCACGCGGATGGCCCGCGCCGTCATATCCTCAAGGTTGCCGATGGGCGTTGTTACCAGATATAACATGGCTTTCACCCTTTCTTTCAGAATCCGTACAGTTCCTTCACTTCCGCCGTCGTCTCCCCGTTTGGATCCGCAAGGATCAGCGGTTTTTCCACCGTGAGCTGCGGTTTACCGCCGCGCACGCACGCTAACAGAACGAGGTTCGGCTCCTTGTCCGCCTGGGGATAGACAAGGCGCATGCGCTTCGGCTCCAGACCGTATCTGCCCATGGCGGCGAAGATTTCCGCAAGCCGGAAGGGCCGGTGCACAAGGTACAGCCGTCCGCCGGGCACCAGCACCGCCGCTGCCTCTCTCGCAACGTCGTCGATGGTGCACAGGATCTCGTGCCGTGCGATGGCCTTTGCGTCCGCGGGATTCACGATACCGTGGCCGCCGGTCATGTAGGGCGGGTTGCAAGTCACCACCTCAAACCGCGAACGCCCGAAGATCGAGGAAGCCTCCCGCAGGTCACCCTCTACAATGCTGACGCGCCCGCGGACGGGACGGGTGCTCAGCGTTTCCGCGCCCGGAGCACTCCCGGCCGGCAGCGCTTCATTTTCCGCGCCTTCCGCCGCGCGCAAACCGTCCTCCCCCCGCAGCGCAATGTTCATCTCCACGCTGCGCCGGGCCATATCGGCGCTCTCGGGCTGGATTTCCAGGCCCGTAAGCTCCGTTGCGTCCGTCTTCGCGGACAACAAAAGAGGCAGGATGCCCGTGCCCGTACCCATGTCCAGACACCGGTCTCCCGCCTTAATATCGCAAAATGCGCTCAGCAAAACGGCGTCAATCCCAAAGCAGAATCGCCCCGGATTCTGGATGATCCACAGATTGCTCCGCTGCAGATCGTCCGCGCGCTCGCCGTTTTTGATGTACGCTTCTTTCTTCACCCCGCTGCCTCACTCGTCGTAAAATGGTGCATAGCCGCCTTACTCGTCGATATGGTGCGTCTCCCGCTTCTCCAGCCGCTCCAGCTCCCGAAGATCCTCCTCGTCGTTGCGGCCGTTGCCGTCCTCGTCGCGATTGCGAAGCTCCTCGTCGTTGCGCTCCCCGCGGCGTCTCCGCTCGCGGAACTTCAGTTCCTCCACGGGATAGTCACGGACTTCCTTCTCCTCGCCGTCCGCGCCGTTCACGTGCACTAAAACCTTCACCCGCTGCTTTAAGACGTTTAAGTCCTTCACCTCACCGGTCAGCCCGTCCGGCGTCTTCACCGTGTCGCCGATGTTGGGCAGGCGGCTGTTGAGGTACTCGTAGGCGTCCTCCTCGTTCTTCAGGCAGCACATGAGGCGCCCGCAGTTGCCGCTGATCTTCGTGGGGTTCAGCGACAGGTTCTGCTCCTTCGCCATCTTCACCGAAACCGGCGCAAAATCGGCAAGGAACGTGTGGCAGCACAGCTCACGCCCGCAGATGCCGATGCCGCCGCGGATCTTCGTCTCGTCGCGGACGCCGATCTGCCGAAGCTCGATGCGGGTGTGGAACACCGCTGCGAGATCCTTCACAAGCTCGCGGAAGTCCACGCGCCCGTCCGCCGTAAAATAAAACAGCACCTTGCTGTTGTCGAAGGTGTACTCACAGTCGATCAGCTTCATCTCCAGCTTGTGCTTCGCAACCTTCTCCGCACAGACCGCCATGGCTTCCTTCTCCTTCTCGCGAAGGCGGGCCGCCTGAAGGTCGTCCTCCTCGGTGGCTACGCGCAGAACCGGCCGCAGCGGTGCAACAACCTTGTCGTCGCTGACTTCCGTGCGCCCGCACGCCACGTACCCGTACTCGATGCCGCGGGCGGTCTCCACGATCACGTGGTCGCCCATCTTCACCTCGTAGTCCAGGGGATCGAAATAATATGCTTTTCCGGCGGTCCGAAACCGCACTCCGATAATTGTCGTCATAATTCTCCTGCCTTACGGCAATCCTTTCTGTATATCCTTCCGGGCCTGAAACAGGCTTGTTCCTACCCCGATAACAACTTCCGTCCGATATCGTTTCTGTCCCGATATCCTTACAGTCCCGCGGCAAATCGCTCCTGCCACCGCAGCAGAAACAGCCAAAACGCCGTCTCCATGTTGACGTTGACGATCCGGTCCGCGCGGATGTGCGCAAGCTCCTCCTGGGTCGTCCACAGCGCCTCATAGCTGATGGAATCCGCCTGACTCCGGATGCTGTCACTCTCTTCGGAGAACATCAGCGGCGCCTTCTCCCGGACCGCTTTATAAAGAAGCAGGTCACGGATCCACACCAGGATCAGTCCGAGCTCCGTCTCCTGCGATTCCTTGTCTTTGGCAAATCCTCTGGCAAACTCCGCCATGCGGTCCTCCCGCATCGTCGGCACCGCCTTTAACATCGAAACAACCTCATCCCGCTGGGCCTGGAACTCTTCGGATCTTGCACAGGAAAGCGCCACCCCGGGGCACCCGCCGGAATAGATTGCAAGCATTCTCGCCCGGTAATCGGGGATCTGCTCCCGCGCCATCAGCCACTCCGTGAGCTCCTCCTCGGGCACGGGCAGCATCGGCAGCGACACCGCTCTCGAGCGGATGGTCGGCAGCAGCGCGTTGGCGTTGGCCGTTAAGAGGATGATCACCGCGTAGGACGGCGGCTCCTCCAAGGTCTTGAGGAGGGCATTTTGCGCCTCCTCATTCATCTTCTCGGCCTCGTCCACAATGAAAATGCGGTACGGTCCGGCCATGGGTTTCACCGGCACAACGTTGCACAGCTGCGTGCGGATGTCGCCGACGGTGATCACGGTCTTTTCATGGGTGACATACGCCACATCGGGCTGGTTTCCGCCCTCCATCTGCCTGCAGGAGATGCATTTTCCGCAGGGCTCCTCGCCGCCTTCGCGGCACAGCAGGGCAGCCGCAAAAACGCGGGCGGTCAGCATTTTCCCGATGCCTTTCGGCCCGTCCAGGATGTACGCGTGCGAAACGCGCCCCGTGCGGATGCTCTCCCGGAGGTACTCCGTCACCCGCCGGTGTCCTATGATGCTGCGGAATGTCTCCATGCCGTCTCCTATCTATGTCTGCCGCAAGCACGGCTTGCTTTCCGTCCTGTCCGGCCTTGTCCCGCCGGGCCTGCTCACGCCTCCTGCTCGGCGAGGAACATTTCCCGTTCCACGGCCTCGCCGACGATGCGGACGCAGGACTCAAACTTCCAGTTCAAAAACTTAAGGCGCACCTTCATCTTCTCGATCACTTCCGGTGCAAAATCCTTCTCATCCGCGAGGTACCGCCTGCAGACCTCCGCGAAATTCGGCTGCTCCTGCTTCCGCTCGCGCCAGATCGAGCGCATCAGCCGCTCCTCGTCCTCGCTCTCGATGTAGACCGGCACGATGGCGTCCGCGTACTTCGTCTTCATCAGCCCGAAGTACACCTCCGGCGTCGCGATCATGATCGTGTGGGCTCCCGACGCGTCGATCTGCCCGTCATCCGCCGTAAAATAATGCCATTCCCCCACCACAACCTGATAGGTTCTGCGCTCCAGGATCCGCCCTTCGCGCTCCATCTGCCTCATCTGCTCTTCGGTCACAAAATGGTACTCGACACCGTCGGTCTCGCCCTCGCGGATCGGCCTCGTGGTGTAGGGGACGATTTTCCGAAGGCGCCCCGCAAAGCGGCGCAGCAGGGCCTCGCAGATGCTGTCCTTGCCCGTCGCGCTCTTTCCCATCAACAGAAACAATTTATATGCCATGCCCGTATCCTCCAAGCAATCAACCCTTCTCACAGGTGCGGAAATGCGTTTCCCGCAGGCAAACCCGCGCCTGCCGCCATGACCGCATACCCGTAAAATAGTATCATATTTTCCGCGAAAATGCTATCCTTTTTCACAATCTTGTGGTAACATCGGGAAGGCAACTGCCCACAGAAAGGACACTTCCATGCGACTTCGCAACATTCCGGGCGCGCGAGAGGAAATGCTCGTCAACCCGCTCATCGTTCAGGATCCGGCGCGCCTCCGCGGCCGCTGGCACGAGGAATTCGGCAACAACCGCCCGATCCACATCGAGATCGGCGCCGGCAAGGGCCAGTTCATTCTCACCCTCGCGCAGCGTAACCCCGACATCAACTACATCGCCATCGAAAAATACGCAAGCGTCCTTCTGCGGATTCTTACCAGGCAGGAGGAGCTTCTGCTTCCCAATCTGCGCCTCATCCGCGTCAACGCCGAGACCGTCTGCGACATCTTCGCGGAGGGGGAGGTGGACCGCATCTACCTGAATTTCTCGGACCCCTGGCCCAAAGACCGCCACGCCAAGCGGCGCCTCACCTCCGACCGGTTCCTGTCCTTATACCGCGTCATCCTCGCGCCGGAGGGGCATCTCGAGTTCAAGACCGACAACGTGTCGCTCTTTGATTATTCGCTTGCCGAGGCCGAGGCGAACGGCTGGAAGCTCTCGCAGGTCTGCCGCGATCTGCACAATTCTTCCTATGCATCGGAAAATGTAACCACCGAGTACGAGGACCGATTTTCCGCCGAGGGAAACCCGATCTTCCGGCTTGTGGCGGCGCCGCCGCAGGAGAAAACAGGCTCAGAAACACTATAATTGCCGCCCTCTGCAGCCTGAATTGCCTGTTCTGTCGGAAAAACTCCAAAAAACTTGCATTTTCCCCAAAAAAGTTATTGACAAAGCGGGCACAATCGCGTATATTAACTCTTGCGTTCGGAAAAATCGCATACAAACGCGCCTCTAGCTCAGTTGGTAGAGCACCTGACTCTTAATCAGGGTGTCCAGGGTTCGAGCCCCTGGAGGCGCATCCAAAGGTCTCCATTTGACAGCTTGACTGTTGGGCGGGGGCTTTTCTTTTATATCCGGGGCGGACCGGGCCGTTTCCGCCGCAGTTACAGACGAGCGCAACAACGAAAATCCGCGAGATGTTGAGGAGGAAAGCCTTATGATTTCTCTGTTGGCCAGATTATTCATAAAGGGTGACCGCACCCCGGAGCAGACCCGTTCTGCCTACGGGAAACTGTGCGGAATTGCGGGCATTTGCCTGAATCTCCTTCTGTTCGCCGGCAAATTCTTCGCAGGCCTCTTAAGCGGCTCCATCGCCATCACCGCGGACGCCTTCAACAACCTCTCCGACGCCGGTTCCTCCGTCGTCTCCCTGGTGAGCTTCCGTATCTCCGAGCAGAAGCCCGACGCGAAGCACCCCTACGGCCACGGCCGTATCGAGTATATCGCAGGCCTTATCATCTCCGCCGTGATCATCATCATGGCGTACGAGTTGATCAAGGACTCCGTCGCCAAGATCATCCATCCCTCGGGCACCGAATGGTCCGTTGTGGTCCTGATCATCCTGATCGCCTCCATCCTCGTCAAATGCTACATGGCCTTCTACAACGCGCGCCTCGGCAAGCGCTACGACGCCGCTGCCCTGCGGGCGACCGCCATCGACAGCCTGAGCGACTGTGTTGCCACCACGGTGGTTCTGATCTGTACCGTCCTGTCCCACCTTAAGGGCTGGCGCATCGACGGTTACGCCGGCGTCCTGGTGGGCGGATTCATCCTTTTTGCAGGTATCCGCGCCGCCAAGGAAGTCATCAACCCGCTTCTCGGCGAGCCCCCGGAACAGGAGTACGTCGACCGCATCGAGCAGCTGGTGCTCTCCTTTGACCCCGCGATCCTCGGCGTTCACGACCTCATGGTGCACGACTACGGCCCCGGCCGTCAGGTGATCTCCCTTCACGCGGAAGTACCCGCTGAGGGCGACATCCTCTCGCTCCACGATATCATCGACAACCTTGAGCACCGCCTCTCCACGGAGCTTGGCTGCGTTGCAACCATCCACATGGACCCCGTCGTCACAAGTGATCCACGGGTTGACGAGCTCAAGTACGGAGTTATCAACATTCTCGCCTCCATCGATGAACGTATCACCATGCACGACTTCCGCGTCGTCTTCGGTCCGTCCCACACGAACCTGATCTTCGACATCGTGCTGCCCTTCGACTACCCCGTCTCCGAGGACGACCTCCTGAAGGACATCGGAGCACGGGTGCACGGGAAAATCGGACCGCAATATTTTACGGCAGTACAGGTTGACCGCACCGCCGTAAAATGAGAGTGTTGTTTCATTTCCAGTAATAATCCTATCGAGCACCACTTTTGCGCAGGATCCATTGGTCCTGCGCAAAATTTATCAAAGACCCCGCAAAGTATGCGACAAGGTCTCCCCAGGCGAAGGATGTGCCCATGACCACCCGCAGAAACCGGTTATGGATCCCCAGGACATCCACCAGGGGAATGCACTGCGTGACCTCCGTCAGGATGGCAAAAAGGAGGATCCCGAGGCTTAGGAAGGGCATTTTCCGGGGGAAAAAGATGCGCACCATCACGTACAAAAGGATGACAATCAGAACATCCCCGAAATAGGGGCGGATGAACCGGTCGTGGGCAAACAGACCGATGGCAAATTCCGCTGCCAGCAGCACGATCGCCGCCGCTACATAGATAATTCTTGCTTTTCTCATGAAGCTCTCCCGTTGACCCGCTCTGCGGGCCCATTTTGTATTCTGCTGACAAAAAGCCGGCGGCCTGAAACCGAACTTCAGCCGCCGTTTAAGTTTTTACGATTGAAACATCTGCGTTAGATTATCATGTGTATTCATCATTGAACCCTAACGCCCAACGGATAACAAAAGGGTGAATAACGGAAATCCTGATCATTGAACATAACCGTTCCCTTGTTAAAAAAGTTCCATTTGGAGTTTTAGCGGAGTTCAATCGACGGAAAATATTACAGCTCCACCTCAAAGGTCACGGTGCTGTTGACCAGATCAAGGGCGGTCTGCGCCCGCGCGAGCAGATCCGAAGCCGTGTCGTAGTCGGCCTGCGCCTGCGCAATGTCATAGTTTGCATAGCGGTAGTCGATGATGTTCGACGCCTGGCGCATACCTGCTGCCACACGCTCCTTCGGAAGGCAGTTCTTCATCGCCGCAAGGCGGTCGCGCTTGCGCGTCAGCTGCGGGATCAGGATCAGCATCTCATCGATCGTGATATTCCAGTCCGGGATCACGGTGGTGGAGTTGAACACGTTGATCGCGTGCTTCAGCTTGCGGACCTTCTCCATGAGGGCCGCCTCATCTTCGCGGGTCTTCGCGTAGTCGTACTCGGGCCGCACCGTCTCCGGGTCCTCCGAGATCGCCGCGACGAACGACTGGCTCATCGACTCCTTATTCTGCAGATCCATCAGATCATTGTTGTACTTTCTAAGCACTTTAGCTGCCTCAGCAGATGTCAGTTTCATATGGTACCTCCTCAATTCTCGCATTTTCGGCAGTTTCGGACAATCCTTTTTCGGAAAATGCCTCCCCGTCGAATCTTGTGTTCATGGATTATACCACAAAACAACCGCTACGGCAACCCGGCGCTTACGCTTCTTCTGCATTTTCCGGGTTTTCCACGACACCGATGAAGGTGATAATGCCGTCGTGGGAACGGATGTAGAAGAGGAACGGGCGGTCAAGGGTGATCTCGATCTTGTCCGTCGCAATATAAGCTCCCGCCATCGCGGATATCGTATACGCCGCTGCTTCCGCACCGTATTCGTCAATCTTGACCCGAGCGCTGTGCAATGCTTCGGAAACATAGTAGCCCGAGCCCTGCGCCATCGGCGTGAAATCGGACTTGTTTGCGTCAAATGCATCCGTGATCCCCATAGCCTTCAGCGTCTTGATCAGATCCGAGTCCGACGAAACATCGAACTTCGGCACCTTCAGGGTAACCTGCGCCTCATGGGACTGGGAATAGGCGGTATTGCCGTTCATCTCCATAAGCTGGGCCAGCTCCGGGTCATCCAAAAGGTCGTCCACCGTGAAGCCTTCGTCCGGCAGTACAAACCACATCGCAGCGTTCGATTCCGTTTCAAACCATTTCATGGTGGCCAGGAAATGCTCACCGCAGTAATAGTTTCCGTTCTTCATATCCTTCATATAGTTCGCGGTGGTATCGCCGTTCGCACCGTGGAAAACATCGTTTCCGACAGGCTCAAACATGTCCTGCCATTTGCCGGTAAACCAGAGGGAGGTCGCCAGCGCCAGCATAGTTCCCTCGTCCAAAACGACATCCTTGACCGAATCCTTCAAAAGGCCGCCGGTCATGGCGTTCAGCCAGTCCTGAAGGGCCTTGTTGTACTCGTCGCTGCCCATTTTCCCGCGGAAGGACGCCGCGTAATACTCCGTCGCCAGACGCTCCAGCGTGTTCGTATTATAGACGTCGGTATCGTCCCGCAGCCACACGGAAGACCCCAAAACGCAATGCCCGTGGTCGTCGTTTTTGTAAAGCCCGCTCCAGATAGCCTTCGAGCGAGCGCGGAGATCCTCGATCGACTCCGACTCCACGGCCTTAAGGATCTGATCCCTCGTGTTTCCGTCCGTAAGCTCCGCCAGCATTCCGAGCATAAGATAAATATTGACCGGCGAATACGTCCGGTTTTCCCCGCCCCGGTTGGTCAGAAGCTGCAACATGCTCGCCTCCGTAAAATGAGCAACCGCATTCGCCGCCTTCCTGCTGCCGTACTGGTAAAGCTGCGAGCGCAGCTCGGCAGCCGCCTTCCCGACGGTAGCGTTCCATTTTTCGTAATCCTGCCGATAGCGCTCAAACGCATCCTCCGATTCCCCGTAATCGGCGTAATCAGTCATCGACGGCTGCGCCGGAAGATCCGGATACGCCACGGCCTGCATCATATGCTTCTTTGTGTTTTCCTCAAAGGCAATCGTATTCCGATCCGTCATATTGCCCGGGGTTTCGGTATTCTTTCGGAAAATGCCCTTCTTCGCCATCCAGATTCCTCCCGCTGCAACAAGAACTACCGCTGCCGCTATCGCCGCAACGCGCCAGATATGCGTCCTTCTGCGGGCGGCTTTTGCCTGCAGATTCTGTTCGCTCCGCGCTAACAGATCTTCATCCACACGGCCTATACTGTCAAACAAATCTTCTGCTTTCATAAGTTTCTCCTTTCCCGACCGGGCACATCCAACTGGCCGTCAGGAACTATAACAACTGCTCTTTCTCGAGATATTCCCGTAATTTCTTCCGCGTCCGGCTCAGGATGACGCTCGCGTTATCCTGCGAAATGCCGTACCGCGCCGCGATGTCTTTCACATTTTCCAGGAAGAAATAGCGCCTTAGGAAAATGTCGCCTTCCCGCTCCGGCAGGCTCCTCACAAATGCGTTTACCCCCTTTTGAAGAGCCTCCGTCATGGTGCCGGCCTCAGTGTCCGAGCTTCCGGCCACACACTCCTCCAGCTCCTCGATCGCCAGCGCCGCCTCGCCGCCCCCGCGCTTGGCTGTGCGCTCTGACTTGTATCGGTTGAGAGAATGGTTTCTCGTGAGCTTGGCCAAAAACATGCGGAACACCGACGGCCTCTGGGGCGGGATCGCGTTCCACGCCGAAAGAAGCGCATCATTAACACACTCCTCCGCATCCTCACGGCTGCCGAGAACCCGGTACGCGATGGTCTGCAGGTACGAGCCGTACTTCAGCTCGGTCTCCCGCAGCGCCTGTTGATCGCGCTGAAAGAACATGTCAATGATCCGGTTATCCTCCATGAAAAAACTCCTTTTCGGGGGCAAAAAAGGCTCGGCGGTCATCCGCCTTCACCCTATATGACAACATTTTCCGACGAGTCTTACAAACAATTTTGATTTTCTATTATATTTCGCGTATACTAAGGGGAAAGAACGCAACAATCCTTCGGAAAATGGAGGTCCTCTATGATAGCAATCGTTACGGGCGCCAGCTCGGGAATCGGATATGAAGTGTGCGCGCAGCTGCGCGATCTCGGCTACACAGTGTACGGCTTAAGCCGCCGCGGAACCGCTCCGGAAGGCGTTTCCGGCCGAAGCGTCGATGTCACCGACGAGGCTGCCGTGCGGGCCTGCGTGGACGAAATCGCGGCGAAAGAGGGCCGCATCGATGTGCTTGTGGCAGGCGCCGGGATGGGCATTTCCGGCCCCATTGAGATGACCGCCAAGGAAGACGCCAGGTACCTTATGGAAGTCAATTTCTACGGCCAGTTTTATGCCGCCAAGGCCGTTTTACCCTATATGCGGAAGCAGGGCAGCGGGCAGGTTCAGGCCGATGCACAAGCGCAGGCCGGTGAGACTTCCGCGAAATCCGGGCGGGCGGGATCCATCGTCTTCATCAGCTCCGTGGCTGCGCCGATTGCCATCCCTTACCAGTCATTTTACTCTGCAAGCAAGTCCGCCGTCAACTCCCTAGCGCTTGCACTTCGCAACGAGGTCCGTGACTACGGGATCCGCGTGAGCGCTGTCATGCCCGGCGACTCCGGCACGGGATTTACCGACGCGAGAAAGAAAACCGACGGCGGAGACGCATATCCCCGCTGCGAACGCGCCGTGGCCTCCATGGAACACGACGAGCGAAACGGCATCGCGCCCTCCAAGGTGGCCTCCATCGTCATCAAAGCGGCAACAAAAAAGAACCCCGCGCCGTTGTATGTCGCAGGGTTCAAATATCGCTTGTTACTGGGTCTTTACAACATTCTTCCGACGCGTCTCGCCGTATGGCTTGTCGGAAAGGTATACTGATTACAGAAGTACCAACGCCAGCACATGGATCAGGAAGCACCCGTAGGCGATGCCTCCGACGGTAAATACGGCAACGACCGCCTTGCCGATCCCGCTGTCCAGTTTCAGGTCCCACACATCCTTACTGATCAGATAGAAGATGATCAGGGCAAGGATCGGAAGCGCAAAGAGGATAATCTCGTAAACGCTGATCCTAGTGGCCAAAACATCGACAAAAAGCTCCGGATTGCCGGAAAATGTCAATCCGACCACGTCCTTAGCCTCGTTTGTCACCTTGTAATCCGCCTTGCGTACATAACCGGTCACCAGCACGCCGTTCTCATCGAGAGCATAGCCATCCGCGTCGAATCGACCGTCGAGCCAGTTCTTGTCAGCACGGAACAAAACATAGCCCGATTCGTCCATGGTTACCGCAATGTAGTAGTATTCATAGGCTGTCGGAATGAAGTTGACCGAGTGCTTGATCTCACCGAAATACTTGGCGTAACATACCGGTATTTCCATCCATCGGCCTTTTTCCAACTCGACCTTTTGATCTGCGGCCTGCTTGATCGTATCGTTCTTTCGAAGAAGCGTCCGGATCCCGAAGAATCCGAGGGCTCCGACACCGAGCACAAGGATCAGGATCCCGAGAAACGACGCTAATTTCGAACCCTTCGTCTCAGCCGATTTCTTGGGCGGCTCCGGCAATGCCGGGATCACGATCGGATCCTCGCTGCCGACGATGCTGTCGCTTTCACTATTCGTGCTTTCCGGCACAGTCAACCCATCCTGCTCCGTCAGGTTGTTCTGTTCATCCATCTTCCGTTTCCTCCGATATACGCATTTTATCCGGCAAATACTGCCCAAACGCGCATATCATATCACATCGCGGAGGATAGTTCAACCTGTTCTCCTGCGGCAGGGTTAATCGTCGTTTGCGCTGCTGAGTTGATCATCACTCTGTTGATCATTGCTCTGCGCTGCCGCATCGAACAGTGCCTTCACGGACGGGGCACCCTTGGTAAGCTTCTTGATACTCAATTCGTCAGCCTTGTCGTTGGCAAGACGCAGTTGGTTTCCGGAGCCCAAAAGGGCATCCTTGGTCTTCTGCAGATGCTCGATCGTCTTGTCAATCTCTTCAATCGCCTTCTCAAACTTCTCGCTTGCAATGCGGTAATTGCGCGAAAATCCCTCTTTGAACGCGTTCATATTCGATTCGAAATTCGTCACGTCGATCTGCTGGGTCTTGACCAGCGCCAGCTCGTGGCGGTAATCCGCCGACCGAAGCGCAGCGTTCCGCAGAAGCGTGATCATCGGGATGAAGAACTGCGGCCGGATCACGTACATCTTCTCATAGCGATAGGAAACATCGACGATACCGTTGTTGTAGTACTCGTTGTCCGCCTCCAGGAGGGAAACCAGAACCGCATACTCGCACTTCTTCTCGCGGCGGTCCTTGTCCAGCTTCGCAAAGAAATCCTCGTTTTTATGTTTCGTCGCGGTCTCATCGAGCTCATTCTTCATCTCAAACATGATGGAAATAAGCTCCTCCGATTCCGCGTCGTCGATGAATTCACGGAAGATGAAGTCTCCCTTGCTGCCGGCGCTGGCGTCGTTATCCTTCTCAAAATACGCCTTCGGAAAAGCCATCATACGCAGCGTGTTAAACTCGTTCAGGCAATGCTGCTCCAGGCTCTCACCGACCATCTTCGTCGACTGTTTCGCCTTGAAATCCTTATAAAATGCGATCTCCTCGTCCTTGGTCTTAAGCTGCTGCTCATACTGCTCCTGCTTCGCGCGAAGCTCCGTCTCGCGCTGGGAGTTCGCTACCGCAAGCTCATTCTCACGCCGGAGATTCATCGCCTGAAGCTGTCCCTCATATTTCATCTTCAGGGTCTCCTCGCCGGCTCTTAAAATCGCGATCTCCTTGGCACTGTTAACAAGCTCCGCCTCCTTCTCTGCGATGGTTTCGCGGGCCTGCTCCTCCTGTTGCCGCAAGACCGCCTGGTGCTGCTCCTCCTGCTGCCGCATGGCCGCCTGAAGCTGCTCCTTCTCGCTGTTTACCGCCTTGGTGACAGCAAGCTGTTTCTCCGTCTCGGCGCGCTCGAGTGCCGCCGTAAGTTTTGCGATCTCCGCATCTTTCTGTGAAATCGCAGCTACCGTCTCCTGCTCTCTGGCTGCGAGGGCATCATCCTTCGCCCGCAGCTCGGCATCATGAGCCTGATCCAGCTGCAGTTTCGCAACCTCCTGCTCCTTTGCTTTCCGAAGCTCAAGCTCCTCTACACGGCGCTCCAGCTCTTTTGCAAACTCTTCATCGCGCACCTGCTGCGCAATCTGGGCATACCCCGACTCATCCACCTGAAACACAGTCCCGCAATTCGGGCATTTGATCTCTTTCATACACTCCTCCTTCTCCACGCGACCCGGACCCCTCTGGACGGTTCGAACGTTTGTTCGTATTTTACATGAAAACTGTCGATTTGTCAAGGCCAATTCCCTTGACAAAACGGCTGACATGCCTATAATCTCCCTTGTAATAAAAGTAATGAAAGGTGCCGGTGACATTTTCCGAAGATACAACGTATCAACGACCGGCACAGGGAGGAAAAAACCAATGAAAAAGCTACTGCTTCTTCTCCTGTCTCTCGCCCTTTGCGCCTGCCTCGCAGCTTGCGGCGACGACGATGACGATGACCGCGAGAAGAAAAACAACAAGAAAAATGAATCGGTCGCAGCAACCGAGACACCGACGCCCGCCGAGACGGACCCGACTCCGGAGGCAACTCCTACAGAGGCGGCACCGGCGATCACGATCGCGTCCACCGAGACCTGGGGCGGTTTCACGGTAGGAGTTCCCGAGGGCTGGACCTTCCGCAAGGGCGACGTTTTTGATGAGGAAGACACCCGCTGCTGCTCGGTGAAGAAATCCGATTTCAGCTACTTCGATCTCAAGATGCAGACGGAAAATATTGCGACGCAGCAATACGCATACAACAAAAACACCTACACCAACGAACAGGTCGACATCACCGTCAACTACGGCGGAATCTCCTGGACCGGCTTCCAGTACAGCGACGGCTGTGGCGGCTACGGATTTGAGCTGATCGGATATGCAGGCGATGACAACAAGATCGTCCGCATTTCCAGCTGCGGTTTCGCCTATGACAGCGAAGCGGCGAAAACCGTCCTTGGCTCTCTGGTGATCAAGTAATCCGGTTTTCGCTTGATAATCGGGACTTCGCTTGACAATCGAAATCGGAACAAAAAATCGTCTTTCACGACATCGTTCTACAAGCAGAAAGAAAAGCGGGATCTTGCCCGGCAGATTATTTTGGTCTGTCGTCAGGATCCCGCTTCTCTGTTCCGTCCGCGAGGTGACTTGAACACCCGACCTACCGCTTAGGAGGCGGTCGCTCTATCCAACTGAGCTACGCGGACATTTTCCTTCCGGTGACATGCACCGGGACTCATTATAAATCAATCATGTCAAAACTTCCACCTGTTTTTCCTCGAAAAATGCGAAAACGCGTAAATAATCGATTACGAACATTGCGGCTTTGTTTTGATTGAAACCATCTTTATTCTTGCAAAACCCTCTTGTTTCCGGCCGGTTGTGCTGCACATCTATGGTTTTACATGCCAAGAACCTCAAAATATTGTATTATATCTTGTTCCGTGGCGGCTTTTTTTGCCATCCGGCGATAAGATGTTCTATGCATTAACCTAATAATTTGCGTAACATAATGCATTATGCTTGCATAAGACTTATCGGGTATTCAGCGTCTCCTTCATCGAAATTGCGTCGTCGAGAACTTCCTTTTCCTCATCGGAGAGGATCACAAAAGTGTTCCCCTTGATGACTTCCTTTACATACGTGTAGCAGCCGTCACGGTTGTGCATGCTCGTCATGATGAAACCGTCGTTGTCATCGTTCAGGAGACAGAGGCTGTAACTCAGCTTACCGCCCATCTCGGCAAATGCGTCGTATCGCTTGACGGCGATCTTCTTAAACGAGGTGTCCCTCGCGTCTTCCAAAATCTTGATCCGGGACACGGCGTCCGTGATCTGTGACTTGTTGGAATCAATCTCCCGGAAACGGGAAAGGATTCTCTCCTCCAGACTCTTGCCGTTCGCACCCTTCATGAACTTTCTGTATTTGGACGCCAGCTGGTTATATCTGGCAATCATCACGATACAAAGCGTGATGACAAAGACCATCATTACCAGCAGGGCCGCAATCAGGTAATCGGTCTCAATACCCAGTTTATCGAACATACTTCCTCCACCCTTCTGTTCAACCAGTAATCTATTCGAAATTCTTTATTTGCCGGAGCTCCTCGCCACCGCCAACGCCCAGCGCCGATGCGGTGAACCGGTCTTATCTCACCCTTACAGAGAAACCCCGAGCAGTTCCATCAGGCGCTCAAAGTCTTCCAGCGAGTAATAGGATACTTCAATCTTTCCCTTGTTGCCGTCGCGATTGGTGATCGCCACCTTCGTTCCGAGAGCCCTCTTCAGCTTTTCCTCGTACTGGGCATACGCGCGAGCCACAGCTGCCGACTCTTTCTTCCTCGGCTTCGGAGCGGTCTCCGGCTTGGGATTCAACAGTTCCTTTACGTACGCTTCCGCATCACGGACGCTCATTCCCTCCTCGCAGATCTTCTTCGCAGCCGCAACCTGCTTTGCCTTGTCTTCCAGAGAAAGCAATGCACGGGCATGACCGGCAGAGAGCGTCTTGTCGATGATCATCTGCTGCACCGTATCATCCAGCTTCAGAAGGCGCAGCGCATTCGTCACCGTGGACCGGTTCTTGGAAACCCTCTCGGCAACCTCTTCCTGCGTCAGCGAATACTCCTCGATCAGCTTGCGGTAAGCTACCGCCTCTTCAATCGCATTCAGATCCTCGCGCTGAAGGTTCTCGATCAACGCTACCTCATACAATTCCTGTTCGGTATAGTCGCGGATCAACACCGGAACCTTCTTCAGCCCGGCCTTCAAGGCCGCACGCCAGCGGCGCTCGCCCGCAATGATCTCATACGTCTTGTCAAGCTTGCGAACGATCAACGGCTGGATAATACCGTGAACCTTGATAGATTCCGCCAGTTCCTCCAAGGCGGCGTCATCAAACTGCCGTCTGGGCTGGTCCCGGTTCGGTTCAACCTCGGAGATGAGAAGCATTGTTTCACGTGAAACATTTTCACTCCCGGGATCAACCTTCTGTGCGATCTCTTTATCTATTTTCTTGGAAATCAGTGAATCAAGCCCCTTGCCGAGGCCTCCGCGCTTTGCCATATATGCCCCCTGATTGCTTTATCTCCGCCCCGGCCGCAATGCCGCCGAAGCCCTTTGTGTTCCGTGTATCACTTCTTCCGGAGAAGCTTCTTTCTGCGGACCAGCCTCTTTCCGTTCTGCTTCATTACTTCCACTGCAAAATCCCGGTACGACTGTGCTACCGTGGACCGTTTGTCGTAAAATGTGATCGGCATGCCGTAACTCGGCGCCTCCGCCATGCGGACAGCTCTGGGAATAACGGTCTGGTAGATTTTCTGATTTAAGTTCTTATAGACGTTCTCCACCACCTGAGCGGAAAGATTCGTGCGGTTATCGTACATCGTAAAGAGCACGCCGTCGACCTGAAGTCTTTGATTCGTGCGTTCCTTGATGATATCGATCGTGTCCAGAAGCTGCTTTAAACCCTCCAACGCCAGGAATTCACACTGCAGCGGAATGATCACGGAATCCGATGCGGTCAACGCGTTACAGGTAAGCGTATTCAGAGAAGGCGGACAATCGATCAGGATGAAATCATAATCTGCCTTCAGCGTCGATAGGGCCCGATCCAGAATATAGTTCCGGTCATCAAAATCGACCACTTCAACCTCAGCTCCCGCCAGATCCAGCGTGGAAGGGATCAGATCGATCCCGGCGAACTTCGTCTCCACGACACAATCCCTTGCCGCAGCCTTGCCGGTGAAAAGCTCGTAGGAGGATGTCTCCTGCTCGTCCTTATCAATGCCCAGACTGGTTGTGGAATTGCCCTGCGGGTCGACATCCACGATCAGCACGTTCATATTGTATTCCGCAAGACACGCTGCAAGACTTATGGTCGTAGCCGTCTTGCCGACGCCGCCTTTTTGGTTGGTTATGGAAATAATCCGTCCCATGAGTTCTCCTCCATACGCATAGCTCTGTATCTACCAAACGCCTCCGCAAATGCAAGTCCAAGTATACCACAGAACATGAAAAAACGCCACTACAAGATGTGGCGTCTTTTTTGTGCACATATACTAAGAAGCTATTTAACGGATCGGATCCTTCATCGGTTTCCCGCCTCCGCGGGGATATTTGCGGTCCGTGAAAGCCGCTTTCTTTACACGGATCAACGTCCGTCCGAGATTGCTCTGCGGTACCGTGAAGGTCTCTTTGGAGACAATCTTCCCGCCAAGCTTTATGATCGCGTTGCCTGCCTCTGCGACTTCTTCACCGCAGTCTGCAGCCTTATACGCGACAAAAGAACCGCCAACCTTAACCAAAGGAACACAAAGCTCGGTGAGGGAAGCCATCCGTGTCACCGCCCGGGACACACAAAGATCGTACTGCTCCCGATATTCTTCTTTCCTTGCGAGCTCCTCCGCGCGGCCGTGAATACACTCCGTATTGTCCAGATTCAACTCGGAAGCCACCCGCTCGAGAAAACGTACCCGCTTACCGAGGGCGTCCATCAGGGTAATGCTCCAGTGCGGGAAGAATATCTTCAAGGGAATCCCGGGGAACCCGGCTCCGGTTCCAACGTCAACCAATCGAAGAGACGAGGCTTTTTCTTCCTCGGAAAGAATCTTCACAAGGCACAGACTGTCCAGCCAATGCTTCACACAGACATCATCATACTCGGTGATTGCAGTCAGGTTCATCACACGGTTGGTCTCGATGAGCATGTCGTAGTAACGATGAAGCTGGTCCAACTGCTCCTCGGTATAGGGCAGCCCGAGTTCATCGAGCCCGGCTCGAAGTCTTTCGTCTCGTTCCATAGCCTCTCCTTTCTGATGTTTCACGTGAAACATTTCATGTCGTACAATCCGCAAATTGTTTCACGTGAAACAATTTGTAAAAGCTGTGTTTGACAAAATCCTTGTAGCTTCATCCGTCCGTTTTCAGACCATTTCATCATCACCACGGCAGATTCAGCCAGGAATCCTGTTCTCTTATTTCCCACCGTTCCCGAGCCACACCAGCAACACAGAGATATCTGCCGGCGACACGCCGCTGATCCTTGAGGCCTGTCCGACATTTTCCGGTCGAAGCTGCTGAAGCTTCTGGCGTGCCTCCAGGCGAAGGGAAGGGATTGCGGTATAGTCCAGATCCTCCGGCAGGCGTTTGCGCTCCAGTTTTTTGAACCGTTCAACTTGCATCTGCTGACGCTCGATGTATCCCTCGTACTTTATCTCGATTTCTACCTGTTCTATAACAGATACATCAAGCGGTTCTCTCCCGGGATCCAGCGGAGCGAGCATCTCATAGGTCATTTCCGGTCTCCGCAGAAGCTCTGCGAGGGAAGTTCCGGTATGTATAATCGATGTATTAATTTTGCGTAAATATTCACAGACATTTTCCGTAGCGCCCAAAATCGTCGATTTCAGCCTCTGCATTTCCGACTCGATTTCGGTCTTCTTTTTCAGGAACTTTTGGTACCGTTCCTCGGAGATCAGTCCGACCTCGTGCCCGATTTCTGTCAGCCTGAGATCCGCGTTGTCCTGTCGAAGCAAAAGGCGGTACTCCGCGCGGCTTGTCATCATCCGGTACGGCTCTCTTGTCTCCTTTGTCACCAGGTCGTCGATCAGCACGCCGACGTATCCCTGGGAGCGGTCGATCACAACGGGCTCTTTGCCCTTCAGCAGCTGCGCCGCGTTGATGCCCGCGATGATTCCCTGTGCGGCAGCCTCCTCGTAACCGGAACTTCCGTTGGCCTGCCCTGCGCTGAAGAATCCGTGGATCGTCTTGCACTCCAGCGTCGGCTTCAGCTGCGTCGCCTTCAGGCAGTCATATTCGATCGCGTATGCGTTACGGACAATCTTCGCATGTTCCAACCCGCGTATGGAGCGGTACATGCGTATCTGCACTTCCTCCGGAAGACTCGAGGAAAGTCCCGAGAGATACATCTCGTTGGTGTACTCGCCCTCCGGCTCGATAAAAATCTGATGCCGGTCCTTATCCGGGAAACGCATCACCTTGTCCTCAATGGAAGGACAATACCGCGGCCCCGTTCCCTTGATGTCACCGGAGAACAACGGCGACCGGTCGATATTTTCCCGTATGATCTCGTGTGTCGTCTCGTTGGTATAGGCAAGGTAGCAAGGCACCTGTTCCCGCGCGATATCCTCGGGGCGGTTTTCAAAGGAAAACGGCACCACAGGCTCGTCGCCGGGCTGGGGCGTCATCACCGAATAATCGATGGTCCGTCCGTCGATCCGCGCCGGCGTTCCGGTCTTAAACCGAAGCACCTCAAGCCCTGCTTTCACTAAGGAATCCGTGAGCTGCGTCGCCCTCGGAAGGCCGTTCGGCCCGGTGTACTGGCTCACCTCGCCGTAGATACAGCGTGCATTCAGATATACGCCGGAGCACAGGATCACGGCCTTGCATGGGAAGATACCGCCCGACGCGATCTTCACGCCGGTCACCTGCTTCGTCCCGTCCGGCAAATCCTCCCAAAGAAGCTCCGTCACTTCCGCCTGTTTGAGCGTAAGGTGCTCCTGGTTTTCCATCACCTTGCGCATGCTCGCGGTGTAGCGCTGCTTGTCCGCCTGCGCCCGCAGCGAATGTACGGCAGGACCCTTGGAATCGTTGAGCATCCGGCTCTGGATATAAGTTTTATCAATATTCTTCCCCATCTCGCCGCCCAGCGCGTCCACTTCCCGCACCAGGTGTCCCTTGCTCGTTCCGCCGATGTTGGGGTTGCATGGCATCAGCGCGATGGTGTCGGCGCTGACCATGAAGACGATGGTCTCGCAGCCGAGTCGGGCGCACGCCAAAGCCGCCTCGCAGCCGGCATGCCCGGCCCCGATCACCGCCACATCGTAGGATTCACATTGAAATTCCGGTATCGTCATTTGGTCTCACTTTCGTCGGAAAATGTCATTTGCCGAGGCAGAATTCCGCGAAGATCGCGTTGATCACGTCCTCGTCCGGCTCCTCGCCGAGGATGGTGCCAAGGGTCTCGTAAGCCGCTGTCAGATCGATCGTATAGAAGTCCTCGGACATTCCCGCCTCGATACTTTCCTGTACCCTGCGAAGGCTCTCCGCCGCGGAAATCAGCGCCTGCTTGTGGCGCTCAGAGGAGATCACGCACTCGTCGTCCGCCTTGATCCGCTCGGAGAAAAACATCTCCGTGATGCGCTCCTCCAACGCTTCAAGGCCTTCTCCCGTTTTCGCGGAGATTGCGATCGGTTTCCCGTTTCCGGACTCCGTTTTCAATCCATTCACAGCGGTTTCTCCGGTTACTTCTGCGAGCATCTTCGTTACCGCCGCAGCATCCGTCACCGTCGTCAGGTCGCTCTTATTCAAAAGGGAAATCACCGGCTTGCCTGCGCAGGCCCGAAGAATTGCCGTATCGTTCTCATCCAACTGAGCGGAGCTGTCGGCCACGTACAGGATCAAATCGGCCTCCTCCGCCTCCCTTTTTGCCCGCTCCACACCGATCTTCTCCACCGTATCCTCGGTGGAACGGATGCCTGCGGTATCCGTGAGAAGCAGCGTAATACCGCGCATACGCACCTCTTCCGTGAGGGTGTCCCGCGTCGTTCCCGCAATCTCGGTAACGATGGCCCGCTCCTCGCCAAGCAGAGCGTTCAAAAGCGAACTCTTGCCGGCGTTGGGCCGCCCGACGATCGCCGTGCGGATCCCTTCCTTGATCATCCGACCGTCGTCCGCCGTGTCGATCAGATTCCGTATCCGTCGTATCTGATCCGCTGTCTGTGCGGTAATTTTCTCGTCAAATCCATCAAAACTCAGGTGTTCCGGATCGTCCAGCGTTGCCTCGATCTGTGCGATCTCATGCAGCAGTTCTGCCCTTATATCCGCCACTGCGTCCCTCACAACGCCGCGCAGCTGGCGCATGGAATTCTTGAGGGCAAGGACATTTTTCGCGCCGATGATCTCGGCGACAGCCTCCGCCTGACTGAGGTCGATCCGCCCGTTCAAATACGCCCGTCTCGTGAATTCGCCGGGCTCCGCAAGCCTTGCGCCTGCGGCCAAAACCGCCTCCAGCACGCGCTTTGTGACCAGCACGCCGCCGTGGCAGTCGATCTCCACTGTATCCTCTCTCGTATAGGTCCGCGGCGCCCGCATCACAAGAAGCATCACCTCGTCGATGACGCGGCCGTCGGCATCGATAATATGCCCGTAATGGACTGTGTGGGACGCGAAGGACGCCACCGTCTGCTCCGTCTTCCCGGCCCGGAAAATCCTGTCCGCAACCGCGAAGGCCTCCGGCCCGCTGATCCTCACAATCCCGATACCCGAGGGGGATAACGCCGTGGCAATCGCCGCAATGGTATCATTTTCAATTATCATACTCACGTTACCTCCTCTCCAAGCAACCTCGCGAGCGAAGCTCGCTCGGTGTACGTGCGCTCGCTTAGCGCGCACAAGGGGGAATTGCGATCCGCAATTCCCCCTGTCAGGTCTTATTCTGCGATACTTCCCCGCCGGCACCTGCTTGCGCCGGCCGGACGCGGATCAATTTTCGCTGTTATTGTTGTTCTGCTCCGCCTGCGCTCTCTCGGCAGCCTTCGCTTCCTTGTACGCAGCGTAGTCCTTCATGTAGTCCTTGCTGTAATCCGGCGAATTTGCATCGCTCTGGTAACGTCTCTGAGCAGCACGGCTCTCAAAACCGTTATTGCTGCGGTTGCCGTAACCGCCCTTGCCGCCACGGTTGCCGTAGCCGCCCTTGCCGCCGCGATTGCCGTAACCGCCCTTGCCGCCGCGGTTGCCGTAGCCGCCCTTGTTGTATCCGCCGTAACGGTTTCCGCTGTAGCGGCGCTCCTCGTAAGGAGCATCGGCGCGAAGCGTAACGATAACCTTACGGTAAGGCTCCTCGCCCTCGCTGTGGGTCTCTACGTAGCGGTCGCCCTGAAGAGCTGCATGGATGATGCGTCTCTCGTAGGGATTCATCGGCTCAAGAGCCACATTGCGGCGCGTTCTGCGAACGCGGACTGCGATATTTTTCGCAAGATTCT
>JAGCVY010000033.1 GCA_017962105.1 Lachnospiraceae bacterium | reverse complement strand
TCAAGCCCTCTTTTCTCTGGATGATGTTCCGCTGCGGCTGGGCGGAAAAAGAGAATCAGGAGCATGTGCTGGCGATTGATCTCAGACGCAGCGGCTTTGATTACGCCGTGCAGCATGCCGTACAGTCAACCTATTTTCCGGAATCCGGCATCACAAGGGCGGAATGGCAGGCAGCCGTCAGCGCCTCGGATGTCCGCATACAGTGGGATCCGGAGAAGGATCTGCACGGGCAGAATCTGCCGTATCGTTCCATTCAGCTCGGACTGCGCGGCGATACGGTCCGCAGATATGTCAGCGAATGGATTACGGCTGTGACCGATATCACCCCGTATGTCAAAGACCTGAACCGCCGCAGACAAAACGGCGAAGACATTTCCGCACTTCTGCCGCAGGAACGCCCCTATCCGCAGAGGTAACATCTATGCATATCATCGAAGCAAAATCCATTCTGTCCGCGCAGAACGGCATGAACCTCTGCCGCGGCTGCCTGCACGGCTGCATTTACTGTGACAGCCGCAGCACATGCTATCAGATCACGCATGATTTTGAGGATATCGCGGTCAAGGCAAATGCACCGGCGCTGCTGGAACAAGCCCTGCGCAGCAAACGCCGCAAATGCATGATCGGCACCGGCTCTATGTCTGACCCGTACATGCACTGCGAGGAACAGCTGCAGTTGACGAGACGGTGCCTCGAGATCATCCGAAACCACGAGTTCGGTCTGGCCATCCAGACCAAGTCCGACCGGATCCTTCGGGACATCGACCTGCTTGCGGAGATCAACGAATCCGCCAAATGCGTCGTGCAGATGACTCTTACGACTTACGACGATGATCTGTGCCGGATCCTTGAGCCCAACGTGTGCAACACAAAGCGGCGCATCGAGGTCCTTGAGGAGATGCAGCAGCGCGGGATTCCAACCATCGTCTGGATCACTCCGATTCTTCCGTTCATAAACGATACGGCGGAAAATGTCACCGCAATCCTTACGGAGTGTGCCCGCGTCGGGGTTCGCGGCATCATCGACTTCGGCATGGGCTTAACGCTTCGGGAGGGCGACCGGGAGTACTATTACGCGGCATTGGATAAACATTTTCCGGGGATGAAGGAGCGGTACATCGAGCGGTACGGAAACGCTTATGAATTGTCCAGCCCCAATGCCAAGGAGCTTCGGGGGATTCTGCGGAGGATCTGTACGGACAACGGGATGATGTGGCAGCCCGACGACTGTTTTGCGTACATGAACGAGCTGCCGGAGAAGTTTCCGCAGATGAGTATGTTTGATCTTATGGGAGGGAATGATGGCTCTTGAGAAGAGTGTGCTGACGGACAATCGAATTCGTGACATCCTGAGACAGTACGGGCTTACGATGACGGCAAGCCGTAAACTGCCCATGGGTTCTGCCAACTGCTATGAAATCCGCTGTGAGGAAGGCAGCTTCTTTCTCAAGGAGTACCAGAGTGAGATTTCCCGCGGGGAGGTGGAGCGGGAAGCCGCGGTGACGGAGTATCTTGCTAAGCGGGATTTTCCGGTTGCGCGGTTTCAAAAGACCGGTGCGGGAGAAGTCTGCACGGAAGAGGACGGACATATCATCAGTGTGCAGGAGTACATCGAGGGGCAGACGTACTTAAATGATCTGCCGCACGAACTCCTGCCGGAGAGTGCGAAGTATCTCGGGAGGATCCATGCACTTCTTCGGGACTATCCCATGGAAAAGGATATGGACGAGAAGTGGCTGGACAGTTTTTCGGTGGAGGATGCGGCCGCCAAGTTTGACGCGCTTCTGCAGGTGCTGGATTCGGGAGAGAAAACTTCCGCGGAGCCGATCAGGGACGTAAACCTGCTCCGCACCCTTGACCATATCCGCGCGGATCTTGTTTACAAAAAGGAACTGGTCCGCAGGCTTCCTCAGTGGAAGCACTGGTTTGAGGGGATTACCTACACGCCGTCCCACGGCGATTACACCGCATGCCAGCTGGTATGGGAAGAAAACCACGTGAAGGCGGTCATCGATTTCTCAGCAGCCAAATCACTTCCGGCGGTTTGGGAGATCATGCGCTCCTACGTTCAGTCCGGTGGAGCATGCCGCGACGGGGCACCCTTTGACACCGCGGATTTCGTCTCCTACGTTCGGGAGTACATGAAGTATGCACCGTTGACCGAGCGGGACCTTGCGGCGATGCCCTACGTCTATCTCTATCAGTTGTCCCGAAGCTCGTACGGTTACAAGGAGTTTCTGGTCAAGAAGACGGAAAATAAAAACGACCTTCTGCGGTTTGCCTTCTGGCGCACGGCGATCTGCCGCGAGATCGAGCGGAAGGCAGGGGAGATATCGAACGCGCTCACCGGATCGGCGAAAGAGTAACGTTGAGCAGACAACCGGGCTTAGGAGGACGACTATGAGGAAGCAGCTGCCGATGCGTCAGATCCATCTTGATTTCCACACATCACCCTACATCGACGGTGTCGGGGAGAAGTTCGATGCGGAGGCGTTTGCAAAGACGCTTTTGGATGCGCATGTGAACTCGATCAACATCTTCGCCAAATGCCACCATGGCATGTATTATTATCCCACCAAAATCGGAACCATGCACCCCCACCTTAGGTTTGATCTGTTCGGGGCGCAGCTCGCGGTGTGCAGAAAATACAACATTCGTGCGCTTGCCTATACCTGTGTTTCCTGGAACGAAGATTGGGCGGACCGGCATCCGGAGTGGCTGACGATTCCTAAGGGCGGCGTTCCCGGGGTGAAGCGTCCCGGAGAGAAGTCATTTTACGCATGGAGGCATATCTGCCACAATAATAAAGACTACCAGAAGATACTGCAGGCGGAGTATCGTGAGATTTTTGATCTGTACCACCCGGATGGATTCTGGATTGATATCGTGCAGGGAAAGCACTGCGTCTGCGAGACTTGCTCTGAGGAAATGCGGGAACTGGGCCTTGATCCGGAATGCGATGCGGATGTGGAACGGTTCGACCGCATCAGTGAGACTGCGTTCTGCCGGACGATGTATCAATATATCAAATCTTTGGATGGGAATCTCGAGGTGTTTTTCAACTCCCATCCCTACCGCCTTGACGATGGGGAAGATATCATGGCGTCCTCCGTGGAGAAACGGAAATACTTTGACTTTGTCGACATTGAGTCGCTTCCGAGCGACCAGTGGGGATATGTACATTTTCCGGTGGCCGTGAATTATCTGAACAAATACGATCAGCCCCTTTGCATGATGAACGGCAAATTCTTCACCGCGTGGGGCGATTTCGGTTCCCTGCGGCACCCTGTGGCTTTGGAGTACGAGTGCCTGAGAGGCGTCGCCAACGGCGCATCCGTGTGCGTCGGCGACCAGCTGCATCCCTGTGGGGCCCTTGATGCGCCGGTTTATGAGCGCATCGGCAATGTCTTTGCGAAGATTGAGGCACTGGAACCGTGGCTTATCAATACCCGGAAAATGAGTGAAATCGCCGTGCTGATTCCCTCGAAAGCCGGCGTGGAAAATGCGCAGGCCCACAGGAGCGAGGAGGGTGTCTGTCGGATTCTCACGGAACTCCACTATCTGTTTGATTATGTGAATGTTGAGGACTCTCTTGAACCGTATAAACTGTTGATTCTTCCCGACGAGGTGAGCGTAAGAGTGGAGACCGCGGAGAAGATTGAGCGCTTTGTTCAGGGCGGAGGAAAAGTCCTGATGAGCGGAACGTCCTGCCTTAAGGACGGTCGTTCGCAGCTTCCGTCCATGGCGGTCACACACCTCGGAAACAGAGGTCACGCCCAACAGTACCTGCGGCTGGATTCAGAGTATTTCGCGGGAATTCCTGCGATCGACCATGTGCTTTATGAGGGCGGAGAACGCATCTGCGGAGGCGAGGTTCTGGCGCAGATCGTGGAGCCGTACTTTGAGCGGTCTTACGAGAAATTCTGTTCCCACAGACAGACGCCGCCGAGGCCGGAGGCCGGCGAGGATGCGGGCATTGTACGGTGTGAGGGGGGAATCTGCCTGAGTTCCCCCATTTTCCGAATGTACTGCGATTACGGATACACTATCTACCGGGATATCTTAGCAAGATGCCTTGCGGAGCTTGTGCCTGCACCGTATCTGAGCACGGATCTGCCGGCGATCAGCGAGCTGACGCTGAGGAAACATGAGGAAGGATATGTGCTCCACATGTTGAATTATGTGATCACCCGCAGGCGAAGATCATGGATACCATCGAGGAGCGATTCATCGTCTGTGACCGTGAGGTTTCTGTCCGCACAGAAGAGTGCCCGAAGGAGGTGTTCCGCATTCCGGAGAAAACGCCGGTTACGTTTACCTATGCGGACGGCGTAACAACCATCCGGTTTGCGAAGGAGGAAGGCTATACCGGTATTTTCCTTCGGATGTGATTTGTGCCAAGAACGATTAGGAAGCGTTTGCGGCATAGCATTTTCCGAAGAAGTCCTGTAAAGTGGTGCCTGTAAGGAGGCGATGGATATGGGATACCGAAATGCGAAAGACATTTTTCCGGAAAATCTTCTGAAGCAGATCCAGAAGTATGTTTCGGGGGAGACCATCTACGTACCTGCAGGCGTGGAGAAAAAAGACTGGGGTGAGACCTCGGGATACCAGAGTTACATCCGCGAGCGGAACGCCGCGATCAAAGAGGCGTTTCAGGGGGGCAAAACGATTGACGAGCTGGCGGAGCAGTATGCGCTTTCTTACGATACCATCAAACGGATTGTTTACAGTAAGAAGGAGGCAGCTATGTTAAAGTACAGCGCTACGCTCACGTCCGCCTTGGAATACGGCAAGGCCGAGAAGACGGACGCATGGGTTCATTTGTATCTGAACGAGGAGGGACGGAACATTCCTTTTTCCGACGGGTTAAAACTGTTCGACCGGTATTTTATCAGTCCGGCGAAGTTCCCTCTCTCATTTTTTCACCGGTGCGCCGGACCTGAGGGGACCATGAAATACCGGATTGACGAGGGCTGGTGGAACCATAAGATCGAGGCACTCACGAAGGTGATCGAGGCCGGCAACGAGATGCCGCCCATCATCGTACACTATGTGGACGGCGAGTTCGAACTCAACGACGGAAACCATCGCCACAAGGTTTTCGAGAACCTTGGCATCGATACGGTGTGGGCGATCATCTGGATCACCGAGGAGGCCGAGTACAACGACTTTATGAGCAAGTACGGGGAGTTCGTGAAGGACTGCACGGTAGTCAGAAGATAATTGTTCGAAAAATGCGCGTCCCTAAGGCGCGGTAAGGAGAAATGCCATGAGATTGTTTATGATCAGCGGATGCTGCGGCTCCGGCAAATCAACGATGAAGGATGCGCTATACGAGATCATGGATCCCGAGGTTTACGCATGCATTGATATCGACGAAGCGGGCTATAACTGGTGGGATTACGCCGGGACGGACCACGAGTCGAAGTACCATGACGACTGCATTGCGGAGGCCGTGAAACGGGCTTCCGGACGGGATCTGATCTTTGTGTCCTGCACGAATCCCCATGATTTCATCGGGAAGCATGTCCTTCCGGAGGAGGTGGATTCGACGGAGTTTATCATCTTAAACCCTTCGGACGAGGCGATCTGGGAACGGCTTCGCGCCAGACCTGCGGAACGCGGTTTCACGTCGGATGAGAAGATCCTGCCGCACATCGGATACAACCAGTGGTTTCGGAGAAATCGCGGCAAATTCCCTCTGGTCATCGACAACACGAACCAGACGGTGAGCGAGACTGCGAACCTGATCAAGGATTATATTACACAGTTCACAAAGTGAATCTTTTTGTGAATGTTATATCGATGTATTGCTTAAGAAAAACAACCCGCTCGTTTTATCAGGTATAAACGGGCGGGTTTTTCTTTTGGGGATGACAGAACCTGCGGAGAGTGTTATAATTTCTCTAATTTACGAAAAAAGGGGGGGATGGAGATCATGAAGTACGATTGCGGTTTTACGAAGGATAACAAGTGGTTCCGGTACCGCGCCGCAGCCATCATCGTGGAGGAGGGCTGTGTGCTCTTCGCCGGCAATGAGATCGACGATTATTACTACTCCATCGGTGGCGGTGTCCACATGGGGGAGACGGCGGAGGATGCCGTGAGAAGAGAGGTACTTGAGGAGACCGGCGTGCCCTACGAGGTGGACCGGCTGGCGGTCATTCATGAGAACTTCTTTGATGAGAGCGGCGGTTCCTTAAAGGGGATGGATTGTCACGAGCTTTCGTTTTATTTTCTGATGAAGCCCCGCGGAACGAAGGAACTGCACAGCGACAGCCACACCCAGGGGGTGAAGGAGAACATGTACTGGATTCCCATTGAGGAACTCGACCGTTACAAGGCGTATCCGACATTTCTTAAGGATTTTCTGAGTAGGGAGCACAGCGGGATCGAGCATATCGTGACGGATGAGAGGGAAGCGTGATGAGCACGGACAGAGAAGATATAATCGACGAAAACAACAGGAAAAAAGAAATCATCCGCGCAGTGAAATTCGCTTTGTTCTCGGCGAGCGCAGGCATCATTCAGGCCCTGACGATCATGGCTTTCGAGACGGTCACGCCGCTTCCGAGCTGGGCATGCTATCTGTGCGGCCTTTCCTTATCAGTGCTTTGGAATTTTACGTTGAACCGCAAGTTCACCTTCCAGTCCGCGGCCAATGTTCCCGTTGCCATGCTGAAGGTGGCAGCCTACTACGCGGTGTTCACACCGTTGTCGACTTTGGGCGTAAGATACCTGACCGAGACCTGCGGGTGGAAAGCGGGCTTCGCGGATGCGCTTGCTATGGGAACCAACCTGATCACGGAGTTTTTGTTCCAGCGGTTTGTGGTGTTCGGAAAGAGTCTGGACACTGCGGTGAAGAAAGAGGGAACCAATGAAAATACCGGAGCTGACGACCTTATGTTATATTGAGCGCGACGGGCAGTATCTATTGCTGCACCGCGTCAAGAAGGAGAAGGACATCAACAAGGACAAGTACATCGGCGTCGGGGGGCATTTTGCGTACGGCGAGAGCCCGGATGAATGCCTTCGCCGCGAGGTGCTCGAGGAGACCGGCCTGACGCTTCGGTCCTACCGCGCGAGGGGAATCGTGACCTTTGTGTACGGCGACGACATTGTGGAGTACATGCATCTCTACACGGCGGACGCCTGGGACGGGGAGCTTCGCGAGTGCGACGAGGGGGACCTCATTTGGGTTGATATCGACAAGGTGTGCGGTCTGCCGATCTGGGAGGGCGACAAGGTGTTCCTTCGTCTTCTTTCGGAAAATGCACCTTATTTTTCGCTGAAACTGGTGTACACGAAGGATGACGAGCTGATTTCGGTACAGCTTAACGGGGAAGAGACGGAGAGGCCGGAAACATGAAAGTCCGAATGATTTCCGAGGTGCTCAAGGAGCAGTTCGGGGAGAAGATTTACCGCCTGTCGCTGAGCTCCGGCTGCACCTGCCCGAACCGGGACGGAACCCTCGGAGTCGGCGGCTGCACCTTCTGTTCGGAGGGTGGCAGCGGGGAATTTGCCGCGGAGCCGGCTCCGATCGCCGAGCAGATCGAGAAGGCGAAGAAACTGGTGAGAGGGAAGACCGGCGGTGAGCATTTCATCGCGTATTTTCAGTCGTTTACAAATACTTACGGAGATCCGGAGAGGCTTCGCGCGCTGTACACGGAGACGCTGCAGCGTGAGGATATCGTGATCCTTTCCATCGGGACGAGGCCGGACTGCCTTGACGACAGAATGGTCGGGATGCTTGCTGAGCTGAACCGCACGAAGCCTGTCTGGGTGGAGCTGGGGCTTCAGACCGCGAACGATAAGACGGCAGAGCGGGTTAACCGGTGTTACCCGAGGAGCACTTTCGAGGACGCTTACCGGAGGCTCCGGGAGGCCGGACTCACGGTCATTGTCCACCTGATCTTCGGGCTGCCCGGGGAGAGCGAGGCGGACATGCTTGACTCCGTGCGGTACCTGGCAGGACTGAATCCGCCGCCGGACGGCGTGAAGCTGCAGCTTCTGCAGATTCTGCGCGGAACGAAGCTGGCAGAGGATTTTGCGAGGGATCCGTGGCCGGTGATGACGCTTCCCGAGTATGCAGAACTCCTGCGGAAAGCGCTTCCGCTGCTTCCGACCGAGACAGTCATTCACCGCCTTACGGGAGACGGTCCGAAGCGGCTGCTGATCGAGCCGCAGTGGTGTGCCGACAAGAAGAGGGTGCTGAACACGTTGCGGACAGTTCTTAGGTAAGACAGGATGGATTTTGCATTATTTGCTCCCGTGTGGTATAATATACGAAATTGCATGTGCAATCCGATGTGGTCAGGGAAATTACGAAAGGGAGAAACGGTATGGAACAGGGGGAGAACAGGACGGTTTTTGATGAGATCCGGCACACTCGGGAAGACGGCATGGAGTATTGGCTCTACAGCGAGCTGTCGCAGGTACTTGAGTATGAGGATAAAAGCGAACTCGACCGGATCATGGAAGAGTTGAAACAGCAGCAGGATGATATGTGGGGGAAAAGCCGCAGGGATATCGCCCCGCTCGAAGAAACGGTCATGCCCGGAGAGCAGGACTATGTGTTGTCCCGCAGAGCCTGCCGGACGCTTGTGGAGCGTGCTCCGCAGAACATGACCAACAGTCAGGCGAAGATGTACTTCCGGATGCGGCAGGAGAGAACCGGCGTGCTTTGGAAAATTCTTTTCGGAACGTTGATCGCTGTACCGATCCTCTGTATCTGCGTTATGTTCTATGTCGTGAACAGCGCGGTCCGTGAGAAACGGGAGACCGACAGAGAAAACATGCGGAACTCCGAGATTGCAATGGAGGCTTTGGCGTCCGGCTATTCTTTGATCGGCTATGATTACCGGGTAGCAAAGACGGAGACGAGGGATGGCGTTGAGTATCTGGTCTTCGGTGGTCATGGTTATATCGGGGAATTGGGCGAAACTCACACTGCCTCCATTTGGATCCGAAAGGATGCCCCATTCCGGAGCTCAGACGATCTGGACTCCGGTATCAAATATGATATCTATGGGAGAGATGTGGAGCTTCTGGAGGAGGATGCGGTGCTTATTGAGCCATACGGCTTTGTAAAATACCAAAGAGGGCCGTCACTCGCTGTAACAGCGTATATTGTCCTTCCGCTTATTTTGGCTATATCCGCCGGATTGTGGGCAGTCCTTTTCTGGTGGTATCGGAGGGCGTGTGAGAACTCGACGGTTTACTTCGATTGATGGATTTCCGTCGGAAAATGTTGAATGGGGGAATTTCCGGGAATGAATCGATATCGTGTGGGCGGAGCAATATGCTTTGCCTTTGCATTGCTCCTCGCCATCGGCGAAGGGTTGATCCTAGTGATGCCGGGATGGTATTTTGACACAGCGACCGTGATGCGGGATATGATCCTGGTTCCGGTGTTCGGGATCCTGGGGATCGCACTGTGGATCGCGGGAACTCCGTTTGAGAAGAGAGCGAGGGAGTTCTTTCTTCTGATGCTTCCCGTGTTTGTGTTGTATGTTATTGTTCTTTTTGCGGCGCTGTTCGGAACCTCCGGGTTCTGGCGGGTGTCCGGAGGAATGCGGCAGTATAATCTGAAGCCCTTCGAGACAATCCGGCTCTATCTGAAGGCGCATCAGAACGGATCCCTGAATTGGACGATCATAGCGGCAAACCTCTTTGGAAACATCCTTTTGTTCGCGCCGGTGGGGCTGGCGCTGCCGTATTTTATTCCGCTGTTCCGGAATAAACTCTGCTTCCTCATCGGACTGCTCGGAGGCCTGTGTGTGATCGAGTACATGCAGCATCTGACCGGCCGCGGAAGCATGGACATCGATGATGTCATCCTGAATTCCATCGGAGCGATCGCAGTGTTCCTCATCGTGTGGAACAAGCGTGCGCAGAAGCGATGGGTCCGTATCGGGATCCTTAAAAAAAGGGAAGGGAAGGAAGAACCGGCTTGAACTGTAAGGAGAGAAAAACAGGGAGCATCCTTCTGGTGCTGACCGCCGGCATCCTGTGGGGCTGCATGGGGCTTTTTGTCCGGCCGTTGGACCGGAAGGGCCTATCCTCCTGGGATATCGTGTTTCTTCGGGCGGTTCTCACCACGGTGATCATGTTTGTTGTCCTTTTGGTGAAGGATCGCAGGCTGTTCCGGATCCGGCTTAAGGACCTGTGGTGTTTCGCAGGCACCGGTCTTCTCAGTATCGTCTTTTTCAATCTGTGCTATTTCAAGGAGATCACGCTGACCTCTCTGTCCGTGGCGGCAATTCTTTTGTATACCGCACCGGCGTGGGTGATGCTGCTGTCGGCCGTCATTTTCCGGGAGAGACTGACCCGTTGGAAAATGCTTGCACTGGCCCTTTCCTTTGCAGGCCTTATTCTCGTCACCGGGGTTCTCGGAGGCGGGGAACGGCTCACCTGGCAGACGGCGCTGATCGGCCTCGGCGCGGGACTTGGATATGCGCTGTACTCCATCTTCGGACGGTTTGCACTGATGCGGGGATATGAGACCTACACCATCAGTTTTTATACATTTCTGCTTGCAACGGCAGGGACGCTTTTCCTGGCCCGGCCGGGGAAGGTTGCGGCCGCTGTCACCGACTCGACGTCGGGAATCCTTCTGGCCGTGACGTTCGTGCTGGTTTCCACGGTGATCCCGTATCTGACCTACACCCTCGGACTCAAGGGGGTGGAGAACGGGCAGGCGTCCATCATCGCTTCCGTGGAGCCGGTTGTCGCTACCTTGAACGGGATTTTATGGTTCCATGAAAAACTGACCTACGCGGTGTTCCTCGGCGCAGCTTTGGTGCTGGCCGGGATCGTGATCGCGAACAGGGGGACATATGAAGAAAGAAGAGAAGACCAATGTGATGCGGGTGCTGGAGGCGAAGAAGATCGCCTATGAAAGCCACACCTATGAGCCGGACGCGACCATGAGCGGCGAGGAGATCGCCGGGATTCTCGGCGAGGACCCGGCAAAGGTGTTCAAGACCCTCGTCACCCAGGGCAAGACCGGACAATACTACGTGTTTGTCATCCCGGTGGCCACGGAGCTCGACCTCAAGAAGGCCGCGAAAACCGCGGGGGAAAAGGCCATTGCGATGATCAAGCAAAAGGATCTGCTGCCGCTAACGGGCTACGTGCACGGCGGCTGCTCGCCCATCGGGATGAAGAAGGCGTTTCCCACGTGGATCCATGAGACCGCGCAGGAGTGCGAGCGGATGTTCGTGAGCGCGGGGCGCGTCGGGTTTCAGGTGGAGCTGGCTCCGGCGGATCTTCTCAGGGCGGCGAACTGTCGGTACGGGAATCTGATCATCGACGAAAGCAGTGCGGAATAAGGGCTCTTCCGGGAGAAGGAAAATGCGGAAATAATCTGACATTCTTTAGGGAACTTTGTCTATGGACTTTTACGGCAAAGTTCCCTATGCTTTTTATATTCCGGAGAAGGAGGAAACGGTATGCGATTGGGAGGAACCGTAGCGGGGCGGTTTACAAACCCGCAGGAGTGGGAAGAGATACTGGTGAGGACGGGATTCCGGGCGGTGACGGCGCCATTTTCCGCGTATACACCCCGGAAAATGGTCGACGACTACTGTGCGGTTGCCGAAAAACACGACGTGCTCATCGCGGAGGTCGGCGTCTGGAAGAATATCTTCGACCCGGATCCGAAGGCAGCGGCGGAGGCCATGGCGTACGCGAAGGCACAGCTGGCGCTGGCGGACGAGCTCGGAATTGAGTGCTGCGTCAATATCGCAGGCACCGCGGGTTCCGCCGGCTGGGACGGTGCGGACCCCTCGAACTATATGAGGGAAACCTACGACCGGATTGTGGCTTCCGTACGGGAAATCCTCGATGCGGTGCAGCCAAAGCGCGCCTGGTACTGCTTAGAGCCGATGCCCTGGATGGTGCCCGACGGCCCTGACGAGTATCTGCAGCTGATCCGCGATGTTGATCGGCCCCGGTTCGGCGCACACATGGATTTTGTGAACATGATCAACTCGCCGCGCCGGTATCTGTGCGCAAACGAATTCATCGGGGAATGTTTCGCGAAGCTCGGCCCGTACATCAGGAGCACGCACTTAAAGGACTCCCATATGGACCGGATGAAGCTCACCACCGTGCTCACGGAGTGCTCGCCGGGGGAGGGGGAACTGGATTTCCGGGCGATCCTTAAGATTATCGATCGATATCTTCCGGCGGATGCGCCGGTTCTGTTGGAGCATATGAACACATTTGACGAGTATCGGGCCGCCTACGATGCGGTCGCCGCGGCGGCTGCCTCGGCGGGAGTCGGTATTTGAGAAAAGGAGAAAACTATGGCAGAGAGACCTCTTTCGGGCGATTCCATCGCGATCAATCGCCGCTATTTAGACAGCCTGCTGGTGGAGAGCCGCATTGTCGGCGCGGTTCATCCGACGGCGGAGACGACGCTGTTCGGGGAACATTTTTCGACGCCTGTGACCACGGGCGCACTGTCGCACCTAAAGCCCAGCATGGCAGCTCTTGCAACAGGGGCAAAGCAGGCGGGAGCGCTCTGCTTCATCGGCATGGGCGACTGCGAGGAGATGGAGTCCTGCGCGGCCACCGGCGCGAAGCTGGTGAAGATCATCAAGCCCTACGCGGACCGGGATGAGATTTTTGCCCGGATCCGCTGTGCGGAGGAGTGCGGGTTCCTTGCCATCGGCATGGACGTGGAGCATTCGGTCAACATCCGCGACGACCGGGATTCCGTGGTGGTCGGGAAGCAGATGAAGCTTCCGACGATCGAAGAGCTTCGGGAGTATATTGAATCCACGAAGCTGCCCTTCATCATCAAGGGCGCCCTCAGCGTGAAGGACGCCTACACCTGCGAGGACATCGGCTGCAAGGGGATCATCCTAAGCCATCACAACGGCCTGATGCGCTGGGCGGTTCCGCCGACGATGCTCCTTCCGGACATCCGCAAGGCGGTGGGCGACCGGCTCACGATCATTGTGGACGGCGGTATGCAGGACGGCTTCGACGTGTTCAAGGCCATGGCTCTGGGTGCCGATGCGGTGTCGGTGGGGCGGCCCCTGATGGAACCGCTGGCGCAGGAGGGACCGGCCGGCGCGGCGCGCATCCTCACGGAGATTACAGACGAGCTGAAGGCAATGATGGTGCGCACGGGTTCGCCGGATGTGCATTCCATCGATCCGGCGGTGATCCACCCGGTGGATTGGAACTGAGCCGCCGGGATACATAAGAACTGCGATGTCTACGAATGATGTAAGAAACTGAGAGGTATAGAACAATGGGGTTTTACAAAAACTTTAAGACGGTGGTCTACATTCCCGCGGAGGTTGCGGAGAAATTCACGCAGGAGAAGCTTGCATACGACCTTGAATTCCTGCAGAAATATATAGGGATCGACAAGGTGTATCTGGAGACACACCGGAATCACATCGATGTGGAGACCGGGCAGCTCGCCATGATCAAGGGGTTCCTTACCTCTCACGGTGTGGAGGTTTCCGGAGGGATTACCACCACCATCAACGACTTTGAGGGTGCGGAGGCCGGCAAACAGCGCCTGTTTGCAACCTTCTGCTACACCGATCCTGCCATGCGGGCCCGGCTTAAGGAGATTTCCGAGCGCACGGCGGGAATGTTCGATGAGATCATTTTGGACGATTTTTATTTTACGAACTGTACCTGCGAGCGGTGCATCCGCGAGAAGGGGGACCGGGACTGGGTGACCTTCCGGCGGGAGCTCATGAAGGACGTCTCGGAAAATCTGGTGGTGGGGCCGGCGAAGGCCGTGAACCCGAAGGTGCGGATGATCGTGAAATATCCGAACTGGCGGGAGTCGTATCATTTTACGGGGTACGTGCCGGAGGTGCAGCGCGACATTTTCGATGCGACCTACACGGGCACGGAGACCAGAAGCCCCGCGTACACGGACCAGCACCTGCCGGAGTATCTGAGCTACTCGCTGGTCCGCTATATGGAAAATGCCTGGCCGGGACGAAACGGCGGAGGCTGGTTTGACACCTACGCCTGCTGGTCCATGGACCGGTATCTGGAGCAGGCGTATCTGACGGCCTTTGCGCAGGCAAAGGAGCTGATGCATTTCCAGTGGAGCGATCTGATCGACAACCCTTTTGTGGCGGCGATGGGACTGCAGCTGGGAAAGATCGACAAGCTGATGGACGGCGTTGGAAAGCCCTGCGGCGTGCCGGCATACATTCCGTTCGCATCGAGCGGCGAGAACCATCTGGAGATGCGCCTCGGCATGCTTGGCGTGCCGGTGGAGCCCACGCCCTTCTTCCCGGAGGACGCTCCCCGCATGCTTCTCACCGAGAGTGCGCTGGCGGATCCGGAGATCATCGGGAAGCTCCGCAGTTACATAGAGAAGGGCGGCAATGCCGTCATCACCAGCGGCTTCTTCCGCGAGGCAGGGGATGAGCTCCGTGAGGCAGGCCTTACGGAGGCGCGGCTTACGGGCCGGAAAATCCCGGTCAGCAGGTACCATATCACGGGCTCCTTTGCGGGGTTCGCGGAGCACCGCACGCCGGCGCTCTTCCCGGAGATCGTCCACGGGAACAACGATTCCTGGTCCCTGCTTAACGGCGGCGACGGCGATGTCCACAGCTCGCTTCTCCTGCGCAGGGCCTACGGCAAGGGACGGCTTTACATCTTCGCGGTGCCCGAGCTTGACAGCGATCTCTACGCGATGCCGAAGGACGCGGCGGATGTGCTGAAGCGCGTGCTGACGGGCGGTGAGTACGTAAGCGGAAGAAACTTCTCGGCGTTTACCTATGAGGACGGCACGGAGATCCTGTACCGCTACGTGAAGACCGATCTGCATCTCGATGCAGTGAGACTGCACACGAGAAAGAAGGTTCGGGCGCTTTTGGATGTGGAATCCGGACGGGAAATCCCGGTGCAGGAAACCCGTCTCTGGGAGGATTTCACACCGGCGGCGGAGTACAGCGCAGAAGTCATTTTGACGCCCGGCGTGTTCCGGAAGTACCGTTGGGTGGAATAGAAACGGGGCCTGTTTTCACCGAATTTTCGGTTGATTTTACCGCCTTTGTCGAATACAATAAAAGGCAGTGAAGCGGGAGGTATTGCTTCGAGGAGGAAACGACATGAGAAGCGGTTGGAAACGGAACTTTGCGGGGAGAATAGCAGCGGCGGCCATGGCTGCCGCAATGGTACTGTCCGGAGCACACGCTCTGTTTCATCAGGCGGAGGCATCTGCGGATGCAGGACGCCGGATCGGAACGGGAAGCGGGGGTTCGGTGCAGTTTGAAGCGGATTCCACGCTGGCAGCGGAGCTGCAGGCACTTTTGGAAGCGCCGGGCAGCGTGACCGTACAGTCGGCCAACGATACGGACAACCCGAGCAAATGCATTGTGACTTACGATAAGAGTGCGGCCCTGACGGCGTGGCTCTCTCAGGATGAGGCGGTACGCGCGGCATTTTTGGACAGCCTTGGCTATTCGGAGTGCAAGGTGTTCGCACAGGTCGATTGGGCCATTGACAGTCTCACGGCATGGCATTACAGCGACAAATGGGACACGGACACCGGACATGCATCGGTTGACGAGGAGCACCCGGACGAGTATGTACTCGGCGAGTGGGCGTACATCGACTGCCCGTGCACGACATCGGCTTCGGATTCGGTGGAAATCTTTCAGGAACTCGGAAACCCGAAGGACGAGGAGGATGTCCATTGGAGCAACGGCCGCAAGGGTGACTACAGCACCGGCTGGGGAAGCGTTCTGAAGGAATCCCAGTATAAGCTTGTAACGATCGGCAATACTGACAATCCCGACGGGGAGGACAATGCGGATGTAACCTACCGCGCGGAGATCCCCTTTGACCAGCACACGGTTTTCGTTCGTGTGCGCTACGGCGTGAAGCTGACCGTTAAGGCCTCGGAGAGCGGGGATAACGGCAACGCAGGCGACGGAAATGCGGACAACGGAAATGCCGGCAATACCGATAATGGCAACACAGCGGATGGAAACACCGGCGACGGGAACGGAGAGAACGCTGACGGAGATAACTCGCCGAAGGTGGTTTACGTGTTTTCCGACTGGTCAAGAACCGCGGCTTACGGCAAGGAGGCCGACAATCCGCTGTTCCACCTTCCGGAACTGTTCCGGACTCCGGTGATCGAGGACGTTAAGTATCTCGGGGTCGATGACACCGGGTCCGGTCCGTATATCGCGTTTACGCTGAAGGCATCCACCGAGACAGTGGAGGCTGCCAAGAAGATCGCGGAAGACGGCGGTTTTGCAAAGATCTACGTGGAAGCCAGAAAGGCCGGCGGCGGCGACACCGACTGGGTGATGCTGGGCGGCGAAGAGGATATTGTCAACGGAGAGATTAAAGTAAATCTGCTGGCTCTGGGATACGGAAATGCCCAGTCGGCGGAGATGAAGGACATTGAGCTGCGGGCACTGTATTATGTCTTCGGCAGTGATCAGAACGAGTATGAGACCGTTCCGACGGAGATTGTACAGCTTCGGCTCACGGAGGGCGACGATCCGTCCCTGACCCCGGAGATCAGTCCGACCTCCGCACCGACGCCGACGTCGTCCCCGTACCTGAAGGAACTGCTTTCAGAGACGGTGGAGAAGAAGAAAGACACGCACTGCAAGATCTGCGGTGTCTGTCCGGTACAGCCTTTGGGCATCTGCCTCTTTGTATGGATTGCGGGAGTTCCGCTTCTTCTGCTCATAATCCTTCTGATCATGAGACACCGCGAGGAGAGACGGCGCGGGAACTATAAGCGGAAGAAGAAATGATTCAAGCGCGTTGGAGATAGAAAACTATGTGGTTAGCGATTCTGGGATCGGCACTGTGCGCTGCTATTGCCGGCATAATATACCTGTTCACCCGGTTTCAGCGGTTCGGCGTGGTCGAGCGGATATCCGGCGGACGGAAATGGCTGAAACGGCTGCTGGCGGCTGTACCGCTTCTCGGGTTTGTCGTGTGCGGCCTGTTCAACGTGGTCAACACCGTGATCATGGTGCTGCATCTGGCGGTGTTTTGGCTGTTCACGGAACCGTTCGCGTTCCTTCGGCGGAGGGCCGGGAGAAAGAAGACGGAAACCTCGCGGGAAGCAGACGGAACATCAACAGGGAAAAAGTCTTTCCCGATATACTGGGAAGGAATTGCGGCGATCGTTCTGTGCGCGGTCTACCTTGCCATCGGCTGGCACCATGCGCATCACGTGTCCCGCACTTCCTATGAACTGACTACGGAGAAGGTTCTTCCCGACGGCACGCTGCGGATCGCGTTGATCGCCGACTCCCACATCGGCACCACCTTCGACGGAGACGGATTTGCCGAGCATCTGCGGACCATAGCGAAGGACAATCCGGATGTCGTGATCTTCGCCGGCGATTTTGTCGATGACAGCACCACGAGAGAGGATATGATCGCGGCCTGCCGTGCATTCACGGAACTGAAGCCGAAGTACGGGATCTATTACTCCTACGGAAACCATGACAAGGGATATTACAATTCCCGTGCGTATACCCCCGAGGAGCTGGAGTCGGAGCTTTTGAGAAACGGCGTCAATGTTCTTCAGGACGATGTGGTGTCCATCGCCGATTGTTTCTACATCATCGGAAGAATGGACAAGAATGAGGGCGACCGGAAGAACGGAGCCGGCCCAAGAAAGAGCATGGAGGAACTGACGAAGGACCTTGATAAGAGCCGGTATATGATCGTCATCGACCATCAGCCGAACGATTATGCCGCCGAGGCAGCGGCGGACGTGGACCTGGTCCTCTCCGGACACACCCACGGCGGGCAGCTGCTCCCGTTAGGGCCCATCGGCCGGTGGATCGGCGCGAATGACCGGACCTACGGAACAGAGACCCGAGGGAAAACGACATTTATCGTCAGCTCCGGTATCTCCGGATGGGAAATCCAGTTTAAGACCGGGACATTTTCCGAGTACGTGATCATCGATGTCAAGGGACCGAAACTGCAGTAAATTAGGATAGCTTACGAAAATAAGGGCGACAGATAATTCTGCCGCCCTTTTCAGATTCGTTTTTATAACGCTTACTTGGTGCCGAAGATCCTGTCGCCGGCGTCGCCCAGACCCGGAAGGATGTAACCCTTTTCGTTGAGGCAGTCGTCCATTGCGCCGATGTAAATGTCGACCTCGGGATGAGCAGCCTGCAGCGCTGCCAGACCTTCCGGAGCTGCGATCAGGCAGAGGAAGCGGATGCGCTTGATACCGCGCTTGTTGAGCATGTCGATGGCTGCAATGGCGGAACCGCCGGTAGCAAGCATCGGGTCCACGACGAAGATGTCGCGCTCTGCAGCGTCGTGAGGCATCTTGCAGAAGTACTCGTGGGGCTCGAGGGTCTCCTCGTCACGATAGAGACCGATGTGGCCGACCTTGGCGCTCGGGTTCATCCGAAGGATACCGTCGCAAAGACCGATGCCGGCGCGAAGGATCGGAACAACGCAGAGCTTCTTGCCTGCGATCTCCTTGACTGTCGTTTTGCAAAGCGGCGTCTCAATCTCCTTGTCCGCGAGGGGAAGATCCCGGCTTGCTTCATAGTATATCAGCATCGCGACCTCATTGACCAGCTCGCGAAAATCCTTCGTGGAAGTGTCTTTTCTCCGCATAATGCCGATTTTGTGCTGCAACAGCGGATGATCCATAATTACTACTTTACCCTTTTTTTCCATGATGCCGTTCCTCCTTGGGGTGCGATTTTTCGCTCCTTTGATTATACTACCGGGGACGGAAAATGTCAAAGCCAAACGGGGGTTCTCCGGCAGAGAAAAACGTATTTTCCGAAAAGGGTTTTTATGGTAAAATAATAGATACAGTTGCGGCGGAACCTGCGGGAGAGGGTTCTGCCTGCGGAAGGGGACGCCGGTTACGGCTTTGGGGATATGTACAAGATTCGATCTGACAGGGAAGAGCACACGATACTGCTTCCCGCGACGCTGGATGATCATTTTCCGCTCCTCAAGTATATGTTCTGGAGCAATGGGTATGCGGTGGTGGCACTCGATGAGAGCGACGAGTTCACGGTGCGCGAGGAGGGGCTGAAGTACTCGAACTATGACATCTGTTACCCGTTTGTGCTGATGGCGGGGCAGGTGATGCGGGCGCTCAAGAGCGGAAAATACGATCCGAAGAAGACCTTCGTGCTGATCCCTACGGCGGGTGACGCCTGCCGCGGGGCGTGCTACATCGGGCTGATGGAGCGGTCGCTGCATCAGGCAGGCTTTCCGGACACGCACATGATGACCATCAACGTGCGTCACGTCTGCAATGAGATCACCATGAAGATTACGCTGGACACCGCGATCCGCGGGCTGTTCGGCCTGTTCTACGGCGACATCCTGATGATGCTCGCCAACCAGACGAGACCCTACGAGGCCCACAAGGGGGATACCGAGGCTCTTCGGCAGCGGTGGATCAGGGAGCTGGAGTCGGACATCCGTCTGGGGAAGCATCTAACGCTTCACCATATGAAGAAAAACTTTGACCGGATCGCCAAGTCCTTCCGCGAGATCGAGAGGACCGGCGAGAAGCGGCAGAAGATTGCCATCGTGGCGGAATTTTACGTCAAATACTGTGCTCTCGGCAACTGGAACCTGATCCCGTATCTGGAGGAGCACGGGTGCGAAGCGCATGTGAACGGCCTTTCGTGGTACATGCTGTATTACATCGACTCCCATAAGCCTGCTTCCTGGGGCCTTGAGCGCGCGGGCTTCGAGGCGGTGAAGAAATTGTTAACGTACTCGCAGGACGAGATGCTTCTTGCGATGCGCCGCCACGGGTTCCACACCATGAGCCGCTACCGGACCATGGACCGCGAATCCCGCCCGTATGTGTCCCACAACCTTACCAACGCCGACGGCTGGCTGATGGGCGCGGAGGCGGTGGACTACATCCGTCACGGATATCGGAAAATCCTGTGCAGCGCTCCCTTCGGGTGCCTGCCCAACGTCTGCGCCGGCCGGGGCGTGTACCCGAGCCTTCGGGCCGCCTTCCCTTACGCAATGCTGACGGTCATCGAGACGGACTCCTCCGGCTCGAAGCTGAATTACTACAACCGTGTGCAGATGCTCGTGGATATGAAGCTGCCGAAGAGAAAGCGGGAAGGGAACGGAAAGCAAAAGAGCACATCCGGCCGCGCCCCCAAATCGTAAGCCGGAAGAAAAGTGAAAAGAAGAAAAAGAAAACGATTGCCGATGTTCCTTCAGCGGCAATCGTTTTTTCTGAGTTGTGAATTGTAAAAAAGTTCCCCAAGAAAGAGGAGAAGCCCGAGTAAGTTTTGCCTTACCGGGCTGATATTATATGAAAAATATGAATAGGCTTGTTTGGTTGAGAACCTCTTGTTCTCTCTTTCTGACTGCATTATAACGTACAAATATGAGCAGAGTTTGTCGGAAAAGACAACACTTTGTAAACATTTCAGAAGATTTTTCCGGGAATGTGTTAACAAACCGAAAGTTTTCCAACCGGATCAGGGAATCTCCCAGGCACAAAAAAACTCCCCATAAAAGAGGAGAAGCCCGAGTAAGTTTTGCCTTACCGGGCTGATATTATATGAAAATTTGAATAGGCTTGTTTATGATCGGGATTTCTGTCTCCCTCTCTCTTTCTGACTGCATTATATCGTACAAATATTAGGAAAGTTTGACGACAAAAAGAAAAATTTGTAAACCTTCTGTAAACAAAAGGGATTTATATAATCCAAATCAAAGGGGATTTTTTCACCGAAAATACATAGCAGGAAAGGGACTGAAAACGTGTTTTCGAGCCCTTTCCTGCCATGTATTGATCCTGCGCTGATTTTCCGCTTAATTTTTTTCCTCCTTCGCCATCTCCCCTTCCCTCAAATTCCTCATATAGTACAGCCGGTACAAAAGTATCGCCGTCAGGAAACACACGCAATCGGCAGCCGGCGTCGCGACCACGATGCCGTAGAGCGGATTCACGAGGCAGAGAAGGAACATGAGAGGGATATCCAGGAAGCCCTTCCGAAGCACGGCAAGCACGAACGCGCTCTGCCAGCGGCCGACAGCCTGGAAGAAGGAGATGAACGTGTAAGCCACAGCGGAGAACGGAGCCCCGATGCACAGAATCCGCAGGAACCGCATGCCCAGGGTCAGGGACTCGCCGGGCTTGACAAAGATGCCCACCAACGGCCGTGCGGCGAAGAGACATGCAAGCATGCAGCCGCCGCCGATTGCGAGAGCGATCACCACGGTATCGCGGATCACCCGCTTCATCCGCTTGAGATTTTTCGAGGCGTGATTATATGCGATCAGCGGAAGCACGCCCTGGGTGAGACCGCGGACGGTGGCGTGGGAGAGCATGTTGATCTTTTTAGCAACTCCCAAACCGGCCTGGGCTGCGGTTCCGTTGGCCATCATCAACCGGTCGAGGCAGGCGTAGGAGATGTTTTCGAACAGGGTCATGATGCAGGCCGGAAGACCGGTGCCGAGAATGCGGCGTACCATTTTCCGGTCGGGGGAAAGCGGGAAGCGGAAGGACAGGACGGACGGATGCTTCCGACGGGACTGTAAATACAACATGATGCCGAGGGCGATCCAGTTGGAGAGCGCGGTGGCAATCGCAGCTCCGAGCACTTCCTTCCCTTCCGGGAGGATCACGAACATAAAAACCGGATCCAGGGCGATGTTTAAGAGGCTTCCGCTGATGATGCCGATGCTTGCGTCAAGGCTCCGGCCCTCGCTCCGGAAGAGATGGGCCATCAGCATGTTCATGGAGGTACCGAGGCCGCCGAGCCCCACGGTGATGAGAAGATATCCCGTCGCGTAGCGGTGCACCTCGGGGTCGCCGCCTCCCAGAATGTCGGTGAAGGGATGGCGGAGAAGGACGGCAAGAGCCGTGTAGAGAACGGTCAGAGCGATGCATCCCCAGAAGGAAAAAGCGCAGGCTTCCCCTGCGCTCTTTCTGTCACTGCTTCCCAAACTGCGGGCCGATTCCCCGGCACCGCCGACTCCGAACAGGTTGGCAATCGCAGAAAGGAACATGAATGCGGGCAGGCATACGGTCACAGCGGCCAGCTTGGCGTCGCTTCCGGTCAGACCGATGAAAAAGGTGTCGGCCATGTTGTAAAGCACCAGAATGATCTGTCCGACAATCGTCGGAAGGGCGAGGTGCGCGATGGCGACCGGAACCGGTTCCTGCTCGAAAAATCTGATTTCCTTAGCATCGGTTTTCATGCGATTTTCCCCCGCAGGGCTTTTTTTCAGTAAACAACGCGAGGGAAGATTTGTCAACGGAAAAAGAGGGCCGTCTTCCACCGGGGGGTTCATTACGTAAAATACGAAAATATCCGCTATTTTCCAAGCATTTTTGTGTCGCCAAAACGCATTCCGTAGAGTTGCGGTACGCCCTGTCCTGTGGTACAATAAGGCAAATACAGTCGGCGCTCCCGGGTGGGGAGCTTCGATGTACCATTTTGCGAGGCGGAAACATGGAATCTACTTTGATACGAACCTGGTCGGAGATTGATCTGGACGCGCTGGTTCACAATTTCCGGACGCTGTGTGCACGGGTGAACGCCGGAAACAGCGGTGCGGACGGGAAGAAAGTTCGTTTTTTGGGTGTTGTGAAGGCAGATGCGTACGGGCACGGCGCGGTTGTCGTGGCACGGACACTTCAGGAGGAAGGCGCGGATTATCTCGCAGTCAGCAGTATCGACGAGGCGATGGAGCTTCGCCTGAACGGAATCACTATGCCGATCCTGATCCTAGGCCATACGCCGAAGGAGCAGGTTGAGAGACTTCTTCAATATGATATCACACAGGCAGTCACCTGCAAGGCGAAGGCGGTGGAGTACTCGGAGGAAGCGACACGCTTAGGCGGGACGCTGCGGATCCACATCAAGGTGGATACGGGAATGTCCAGACTTGGGTATCTCTGCGACGGCGACATGTTTTCTACAGGAGTAGAAGGCATATGTGAAGCGGTTTCCATGCAGGGACTCGACGCCGAGGGGATATTCACTCATTTTGCGGTTTCCGATGAGCCGGGCGAGGAAGCGAAGGCTTATACTTAGCATCAGTTTCAACTGTTCACCGATGTGATCGCCGGCGTTGAGGAGCGGATCGGACGGAAGTTTGCGCTCCGCCATTGTGCGAACACCGGAGCGGTCGCACGCTATCCGGAGACCTTCCTTGATATGGTCCGGCCGGGACTTCTTCTGTACGGTTACGGGGATTTTGCGGCGGAACTCGGACTGAAGCCGGTGATGGCGCTGAAGACCAATGTTTCTACGATCAAGATTTATCCCGCCGGGACGGCGATCAGTTACGGCGGCATCTATAAAACAACACATACCGAGCGCATCGGCGTGCTGCCCTACGGATACGCAGACGGTTTCTTCCGCTGCCTCTCCAACCGGTGCAGCCTGATGACGGCTGACGGGCCGGCGCCGCAGCGCGGCAAGATCTGCATGGATATGTGCATGATCGACCTGACGGACAAGCCGGATGTGGGAATCGGCTCCGAGATTGAAATCTTCGGACCGCACAATCCCATCGAGACGATGGCACAGCTTGCGGGAACAATCCCCTACGAACTCACCTGCGCCGTCAGCAAACGCGTGCCGCGACACTATATCCGCGGCGGCGAGATTATCGAAGAGGAGTTGATGCTGCGCATGTGATCCCGGCTGTTGCGGGAGGCGCTGCAGTTTACAGATGACAGGAGGTTCCTATGCCAAACCCCTATTTGCCCTTGTGGGAGTATATTCCGGACGGAGAACCGCGGGTGTTCGGAGACCGCGTGTATGTGTACGGAAGCCATGACCAGGCGGCTTCGGATGCATTTTGCGACCACAAGCTTCTCTGCTGGTCTGCGTCCGTCGACGATCTGAACCACTGGACCTGCCACGGTCACATTTTCCATACGGCGGACGATACGGATCACAAGAGTGACACCGCAGCGTGGACGGACGGCTATCTCTTCGCCCCGGACGTTGTGGAGAAGGACGGCCGCTACTACCTTTATGCATATATTATGGGCGCCCACGGGTGCGTCGCAGTGAGCGACAAGCCGGAGGGACCCTTCACCCTGATCGATCAGTACCGCCACGGGGAGCCGGTGACGCCCCACGAGGTGGGCTACGGCGACGGCTGGTTCGTGGACCCGGGTGTCCTGGTGGACGATGACGGCCGTGTGTACGTGTACTGCGGCTTTGAGCGGTCCTTCGGCGTGGAACTGGATGCGGACACCATGGTGGACACGAAGGACGACACCTTCGTGGAGGACATCCTGCCGCCGGGGCAGAAGCCGGAGGATTTCTACGAGGCATGTTCCCCGCGGAAGATCGGCGACACCTACTACCTGATCTACTCGCCGCGCCGCGGAAGCCGGCTGATGTACGCGACATCCGACAAGCCCCTCGGACCGTATGTGATCCGCGGGACAATCGTGGATAACGGTATCAACTATCCGGCCGGCAACAACCACGGCTCGATCTGCAGGATCAAGGATCAGTGGTACATTTTCTATCACCGCATGACCAACAACACGATCATGTCGCGCCGCGGCTGCGTGGAGAAGATAGAGATCCTTCCGGACGGAACGATCCCTGAGGTGGAGATGACTTCCCTCGGATTCCAGGAGTCCCTCAACCCTTACGAGATTACGCCGGCGGAGCTTGCCTGCTACCTTACGGGTGGCTGCTTTGTGACGGAAAATGATCCCTTCACCCGGAGTGTTGTGAACATCACCCACGACTGTGTGCTCGGCTACAAGTACTTTGACTTCGGCGAGGACTTCTCAAGCAAAACGATGCAGCTTTTGCTGCGCGTGAAAGGCCGGGGGATCTATTCTAAGGTTCATGTGCACCTCGATGCGCCGGACGGGCCGGAGATCGGTGTTGTGGATGTCGGGCTGGCAGACGGTGTGTATACCTCGGATGTGCAGGCCCTGACCGGCCGGCACGCGGTGTTCTTCAGGGCGGAGAGCACGGCCGGCGGATGGTTCCCGGAGATGTTTGCGGGGCGTGAGCTGTTCGCATTTTCCGAATTTACCTTCCGCAAGATGTGAAGATTAAGATAATGTTAGAAAGATTAAAAGTAAATTAAATTTACATTTTTGGGCCCGAAACCATTGCATTTTCCGAAAAAGTATGATACTATGACTTCAGTCCGAGGGGGAAAGCCCGAGGAACGGGCCGTTGCGTAAGGCCCGCGAAACAAATGATACGGAGGTAAATATTTATGTGGCATATTCTTATTTCTTTGGCAATCGGTGGTATCTGCGGTTGGCTTGCAGGAATGTTTATGGGCTCGAAGAACAGTCTGCTGATCAACATCATCCTCGGTCTTATCGGTGGTGTTCTCGGTAACTTCGTATTCGGCCTCATCGGAATCAGCTTCCATGGTATCATCGGTAACATCATCGGTGGTGTTCTCGGTACCTGCATCCTGATTGCACTTGGAAGATTCTTCCTGAAGAAATAAACGGAAGCCATCGGATTGTAACTGACGAAATGGCAACGGGGCTGCCTGGTGCAGCCCCGTTTTCCGTATGACGGTGTTGACAGTGTCGGAGGAGGCTATGAAAAAGGTCATCAATGCATTTCTCTTCTTTTTGCTGATCTTGTTTGCGTGCGCATTGGTATCGGTCGGTGTGGATTATATTCGGGAAGGAAGTCTCGATATTTTCCGGGCGATCGCTCTTGCCATATTCTCTTTTTTAACCATCAAGGGAATCCGCGGCACATACCGCAAGGCGTTCAAGTCGGAGACAGTGCCCAACAATGCATACCAGCAGCAGATGCTCCAGCAGCAAATACTTCAGCAGCAGATGATGCAGCAGCAGATGATGAGACAGAATATGGCGGCGCCCTTGATGCCGCAGAACCAGGCGCAGGAGCCGAATCCGGAGATGGACCATGTGGACGACATGGCCGTGCAGTACAATCCGTATTTTACGGATGTCTATGAGGAGCAGATCGCGAGTCAGCGGGAGCGCCAGCAGGTGATGCAGCGCCAGCTTGCGGAACAGCAGATGCTACAGCAGCAGATGGCGCAGCAACAGATGCTTCAACAGCAGATGGCACAGCAGCAGCTGGTTCAGCAGAAGATGATGCAGCAACAGATACTCCAACAGCAGAGAGTCGATCAGGAGCTTTTGGAGGCGCAGCTGCAGCAGGTTATGAACAACAATAAGCCGCTGCAATGACCCCTCATGAAATAAAGTGTTAGGATGAACCGTTATGGACGCGATGGAACTGTATTTGGAAAATATCGGCGAGGATGACGCTCCCCTGGTTTGCGCCATGGGAGAGGACCATACCACGGCCGAGGTAAAGAAGATAATCCTTGACCTGATCTGCCTCCTCGGGGAGGAAGGCGGAGAGGGCGCGGAGATCAACGAGAAGGTGCTTCTGCGGCTTCTCGCTTTTGTTTCCATGGAACCGGTGCCGGAGGGAATGGAGGAGCTCGGCGACTACGACCGCTACTCCTGCATCCGCGCGCTGGAGGCAATCCGTAAGAGGGAGACCGTGAGCCCGGAGGAACGGCAGAAGATTTTTCTTGTGCAGTATCTCCTGCGGGGTTATGCGAGCAGGTGCCACTGATGCAGTACGTTATCATTTTCCTGATCATCGGCGTCTTGATCTTTGTGCTGACCGGCAACCCCGGCCTGCTGTTTTATGCCGGCTACGGCGTGCTTTTGATTGCGTCCTTTGGGTTGACCGTCTTTTTTATCTACGCGCTGTTCCTTGTCCTGATCTCGGAACCGAAAGAGGCGGTGTTTACGAGAGTGGGTGAGCCGACGCCGGAAAGCTCCCACAAGGTTGCGTTCTACCGCATCGGCGAGACGGAATATCCCTGCCTCTTCCCGGAGGAGGGCATTTTCCGAAAGAGACTGTATAAAACCGACCGGACATGCCGCGTGCGGCTGTTGGAGAAGCGGGGCCGCGTTCTCGACCGGTATGCCGTCACCACGACCATCGTCGGGTTGATCGCAGGGTTCGGCATGGAGATCCTCACCGTGGTGATGCTCTTATCCTGAAAAAAATAAGCCTTCGGAATCTCTGGGATTTCGAAGGCTTTGTTCATTACGACAACCGTTTCTCAAACGCGCCGAGCACGGCAACGGAAGGATAGACGTTGGCAAACGCCGTCGGGTCGAGGTCGTGCAGCGCGTGCCGCAGCTGGCGGAATTCATACTCCGACATCACGCTGATGACGAGCTTTCGCTCGGCGCCGGAGTAGGAGCCGGTGCCGGTGAAGATCGTGGCGCTGCGGTCGATGTTGTCCCGGATCCAGTCGCTGATCTCATGCTCCTTGTTGGTGAAGATGTTGACGGTCACGGAGCGGTTCTGCAGATGAATCCGGTCGATGATGAGCGAGCAGCAGAACGCGGCGATGATGGAGTACACGGCAACCTCCGGGTTGAAGATGATCGCGCACACCGCGTACACCACGATGTTGACGGCGAGGGAAACCTTTCCGACGGTCAGGGAGCGGTACTTCTGGCTTAGGACGATGCCGATGATGTCCGTGCCGCCGCCGGAGCCGAAGCCGATGTACAAGAGACCGCTGCCGATACCCTCGAAGAAGCCGCCCACGATGGTGTTGGTGAGGGCGTCCGAGATGATGGGTTCCTTCGGGATCGGAAGAAGGGACATGAGGGCACTTTCCAGAAGGATCGTGAACCCCGCCTTGATCATCGGCTTGCCGCCGAGAACCCGCCAGCCGAGGATAACGATCGGGATGTTCATCAGAAAATAAAGAATACCGCGGATGTTGTACGGCTCGAGCCGGGTTCCCTTAGCGAGAAGGGACAGGAGCTGCGCAATACCGGTAAACCCGCCGGAATACAGGCCGCCGGGCAATATGAAAAAGTTTACGCCGAGACAATAGATGAGCGAAGCGATGCAGCAGATGGTGAAGTTGGTGACGCCGCTCCGCACGGTTCCTCTTTTGTTGTCAAACATGTCGCGCCTCCGTATGATCAAACAGCAACACATCCTCCTTTAATTGTAGCATGAAAGAAAAGAAATGCAAGGATTTCCGACAAATGCGCGGAAAGCATTTTCCGATGACAGAAGAGGGGCGATATGATATAATTTTGCTGTGGGGCGTCCTGAAGATTTGTTTTTTTGTGAGGAGGAAAATGATGAAGACAGCCGATGTTGATGCAATCAAAAACCGCGTGCGGCGCATGGCGATCTGCTATGATTTTGACAAGACCCTTTCCCCCGATGACATGCAGGCCTTTACGCTGATCCCTTCCCTTGCCATGGACAAGGCGGACTTCTGGAAGCAGGCGGACGAGCTGGCCCATGAGAACCGGATGGACAACAACCTCGCGTGGATGTACCAGCTGCTGACTCTCTCCAAGGCTAAGCGGAAGTCCATCAAGCGGGAGTATTTTCAGGAGGCGGGACGAAGCGTTCCGCTGTTCAAGGGTGTGGAAGGATGGTTTGACCGCGTGAACAAATACGCGGAGTCCATGAATATCGTCGTGGAGCACTATATCATCTCCTCCGGCCTGAAGGAGATCATCGAGGGGAGCAGGATCGCGCCGAAGATCAGCCGGATCTATGCATCCTCCTACCTGTATTCGCCCGACGGGATCGCCGAATGGCCTGCGCAGGCGGTCAATTACACGAACAAGACGCAGTACATATTCCGGATTGCCAAGGGCATCTTCGAGGAGTACGATGAGCGGGTGAACGACAGCATGGAGGAGTCGAAGCTCTACATCCCTTACGAGAATATCGTGTACATCGGCGACAGCGCCACCGACATTCCGTGCATGCGGCTGGTGAAGAGCCGCGGCGGTTACTCCATCGGCGTGTACGACCCGGAGAAGCAGGCGAAGGAGAAGGTGTACAAGCTCTACGCCGACGGGCGGCTGAGTTATTTTACGGCGGCGGATTACAGTGCGCGGTCCGAGATGATGCGGCTGATCAAGACCATCATCAACGAGGTTGCGGCGAGGGAGGATATCAAGACGGAGCAGCAGATCCTCAAACTGGAGCTGCCGTGACGGTACGCTTATCCGACGGAAAATGGGGGAGCCTATGGCGAAGAAAACATACTACGGTCTGACGAAATATCTGCTGTTGTTTATGGCAGCGGCGTTTGTCGGCTGGGTTTATGAGATCGTTTGCGTATATTTCACTCTCGGACGGTACGTGGACCGGGGAGTGCTGCATCTTCCGATGTGCCCGATCTACGGGTTCGGAATGCTTCTTTTGTACGTCCTGTTCCATCGGTTCCGCAACGTGTTTGTCCTGTTCTTCGGCAGCGCTTTGGTGACGACGGCGGTGGAGCTGGCGGCGTCCTATGTGATCGAGCGTAAGTTCCACACCGAGCTCTGGTCCTACGAGGAGTGGCCGCTCAATTATCAGGGCAGGATCTGCGTTATCAGCAGCGCCGCCTTCGGTCTGTTGGCCCTGTTTTTCTTCAAGGCGCTGAAGCCCTGCGCGGATTGGCTGTTCCGGGGAAAGGCGAGGATCGCGGTATCCGTGATCACGGTGGCGCTGTTCGTGTTCTGCGTCGTCTGGGAGATGCGGTTCCGGTAAAACGTACAATTTCAGTGAAAAGTACAATCGAACAGAACAGATCAAAAATGGGAACCGCCGGTGAGGCAGTTCCCATTTCCGCTTTATGCTGTTATGCAATCCGCATCCTTATGCCCAGGGATTCTCGGTCGGGTAAGGAAGGCTCTTCGGCTGGTTGTAAGCAATGTCCTTGATGCCGAGGAACTTGAATACCTCGAACAGGGCCTTGCCGCAGTGACCGAATGCAACCGCACCGTGGTGAGGATATCTCTTCTGGATGAGCACGTGGCGATAGAAGCGTCCCATCTCCTTGATGGCGAAGATTGCGATACCACCGAAGGAACGGGTAGGTACGTCGAGGATCTCGCCCTCAGCGATGTAGGAAACAAGCTCTCCGTCGCTGTTGCACTGCAGACGATAGAAGGTGATGTCGCTTGCTGCGATGTCGCCCTCAAGGGTTCCTCTCGTGAAATCAGGCTCGCTTCCTTCCGGCTCAAGGAGACGGTGCTGGATGAGCTGATACTTGATCGCACGGTCGCTGCACATCTTGCAGGACGGGGTGTTACCGCAGTGGAAGCCCATGAACGTATCGGTAAGCTTGTAATCGTACTTGCCCTTGATGTCCTCGTCGTAGATGTACTGAGGAACAGAGTTGTTGATGTCAAGCAGGGTGATCGCATCGCCGGTCACGCAAGCGCCGATGTACTCGGAGAGAGCACCGTAAATATCAACCTCGCAGGATACCGGGATACCGCGGCTTGCAAGACGGCTGTTCACGTAGCAAGGCTCGAAACCGAAGGTCTCGGGGAATGCAGGCCAGCACTTGTCGGCAAATGCCACATACTTGCGTGCGCCCTTGTGCTGCTCAGCCCAGTCAAGGAGCGTAAGCTCGAACTGTGCCATACGTGCGCTCATCTCAGGATAATACTTGCCCTCGCCCATCTCAGCTGCCATGTCAGCGCAAACCTCAGGGATACGAGGATCGTTCTCATGTGCCTTGTAAGCTACGAAGAGGTCAAGCTCGGAGTTCTCCTCAACCTCGATGCCAAGCTCATAGAGACCCTTGATCGGAGCGTTGCAGGCGAAGAAGTCCTGCGGACGAGGTCCGAAGGTGATAATCTTAAGATTCTTAACACCGATGATAGCGCGAGCGATCGGAACGAAGTCAGCGATCATCTTCGCAATGTCATCAGCGGTTCCTACCGGATACTCCGGAATATAGCCCTTGAGGTGGCGCATTCCGAGGTTGTAGGAGCAGTTCAGCATACCGCAGTATGCGTCGCCACGGCCGTTGATCATGTCGCCGTCACCCTCAGCAGCTGCAACAAACATTACAGGGCCGTCGAAGTTCTTAGCGATCAAAGTCTCGGGAGTCTCAGGACCGAAGTTGCCGAGGAACACAACAAGTGCGTTGCACTCTGCCTTCTTCACATCCTCAACTGCCTTGAGCATATCAAGCTCGTTCTCAACCGTTACGGGGCACTCATAGAGGTCGCCCTTGTAAGCTGCCTTGATAGCGGCGCGTCTCTTCTCGGACAGAACGATCGGGAAGCAGTCACGGCTAACGGCAACAATACCGAGTTTTACTACAGGAATATTGCTCATTCTAAAGTACCAAACCTTTCTCTTATTTGGCGTGTGCCGCCATTAAATCTATTATACTTTATCGGAAAATGACTGTCAATAAAAACAAGAGAAGAAGGGCGGAATCGTAATTGTCCCGCAGACGGATTTGTGGTATGATGCAGATGAGGCCGGAATGCCGGCCGGAAGAGGAAAGCATTTTCCGCATCGGACGGTGATGCGGCAGGAGAAGGAGAGATTTCATGGGACTTTTTGATGGGTTAAAGAAGAGAAAATATCCGGGAAACGGAATGACGGGGACACGCATGGGCCGTGTTTATGCGGGACCGGGGCAGATGCCCGGGTACACCCCCGGGGATGAGGACGACGATGAGAACGATGATCCCAACATCTGTGACGTCTATGCCGGCCCCGGAATGATGGACGAGATCGGCTATGAGGTAGATCCGGAAGAACCGGAAGAGCCGGAGGAGTCGGATCCCGAAGCAACGGAAACCGAAGCAACGGACCCCGAAGCAACGGAAATTGAAACGACGGAAAATGAGGAGCCGGAACCGGAGGAAGAGAAGATCGATCCGCGGACGATGGTGGCGGTGTACGCCGGACCGGATTACTGGGCAATGCAGTCACAGAACCGGCCGACGATGATGTTTGTCTACGCGGGACCTGCGCAGATGCAGGGCTTCCGTGCGGACATGATGCCGAAACCGGAGGATCCGGAGAATTCCGGAGAGACGTCCGGCGCCATGATGGGATCAAAACTGATGTTTTGTAAGGAGTGCGGCTCGAAGGTCGAACCCGGCTTCCGCTTCTGCCCGTTCTGTGCAACTCCTTTGAAAAACAATGAGGAGCAGGTGAACGTATGATGTACAACCTACGGCACTGCGTCTGGGAGATCACGCTCGCGTGCTGCTTTTCCTGTAAGTATTGCGGCTCGGCGGGCGGCCGGGCGAGAGAGAACGAGCTTACAACGGAAGAGTGCTTCTCCGTCGCGGATCAGCTGGCGGAGCTTGGCTGTGAGCGCGTCTCCATGATCGGCGGCGAAGTGTTCATGCGGAAGGACTGGAAGGAGATCGTCGGAAGGCTCACCGGCCACGGGATCCGCGTGAACATCATAACCAACGGCTTCCTGTTCGGGGATGCGCTTCTTGCGGACCTTAAGCGTCTCAATGTAGAGTCTGTGTCGGTCTCCTTAGACGGCCCGAGGGAGGTGCACGATGCGTACCGCCAGAAGGGCAGTTACGACCGCGCCGTAGCGGCGATCGCAAAGCTTTCGGGCAGCGGGATCCCGGTATCGGTCATCAGCACATTGAATGCGGCCAATGCAAAAACGCTGCCTGTTCTGTACGAGACTCTTCTCGGCAGCGGGATCTTCGCCTGGCAGCTGCAGGCATGCTCGCCCATGGGAAACGCCGCCAACGGCGGCATCGACATTGACTTTGACCCGCGGGAGGTGATCGCCTTCGCAGCGGGGCACATGCGGCAGGCGCCGTTTATGCTTGGCGTAGCGGACAACATCGGATATTTCACGCCGGAGGAGGGGAGCATCCGCGGCAATATGAGCGGGAAGGCCTACTACACCGGATGCCGCGCAGGACTGTCGTCCATCGGCATCGACAGCGTCGGCAACGTGCGGGGATGCGAGTCCATGTATGATCCGCATTTTACGGAGGGAAATCTCAGGGAGAGGACCCTTCGCGACATCTGGGAGGACCCGGATGCCTTTGCGTACAACCGGAAGTTTGACGAGACCATGCTGACCGGTCCATGCGCCGAATGCGAGCTCGGCGCCTACTGCGCCGGCGGATGCCGGTCTTACAACTATTTTGTGCACGGGAAGCTTTACGAAGCGCCCCGCTGTGCCCGCGCCATGAATGCCGCGGAGGGATTGCCTGTAGAATAGGGAAATAGAAACAAAAAACAAGGGGCTATCGACGATAGCCCCTTGTTTTTAATAGATCTTCTTAAGCAGCCGAAAGTGGTTTTGCCCGTCCGCCGAAAGGGCGATGTTGCAATGGAAGGTGCGGCTTTTTCCCTCGTTGGCGGAGAGAAGCATCGAGAGGATGGTGTTGGAGAACGCGATGGCGTGCTCGTATTTGTCGTCGGTCACGTGGAAGTCCAGACCGTACTCACCGCTCTCCTGCGAAGCGAACTCCGGAAGGAAGTCCTTCACATTGCGGAAGCCGTGCTTCTCGTAGATTACGGCCAAGGCCGGGTCGGTGCGAAAATCGGGAGCCTCCGGGGCGGCCTGAGAGGCATTGGCGAAAGCGCCTGCCAGCATTTCGCCCAGATCCGGAAAGCTCTCCGTGGAGTCCGCGGCCTCGCGGAAGCATTGTTCGATCCCGGTAAGCATCGCCTCATAGTCGGTGCGTTTCATACCGAACTCTTCCTCGGGGTTGTAGCTCTTAATGTCAGAGATGATCCTCTCTCTGGTTTCGTTGATCTTTTCTTTGATTGTGCTCATTTCGGTCAGGTACGACGCGCGGATGGCTTTGATTTCCCGCAGATGCGCTTCGGCTTCGGCGATTTTTGCGTCGAACGCCATGGCAATCGCGAGATCATCCTTGGTAAGCAGCTCCTTGATCTCATCAATCGCGAAGCCGGCCTTTTGAAGATTGCGTATCTTCACAAACGTCACTGCCTGATTTTCGTTATAGTACCGGTAGCCCGTCCAGGAGTCGACCTCTGCCGGCTTTAGGAGACCGACGCTGTCGTAGTACCGGAGTGTCTGCGGATTGCAGTCGCAGAGCTTGGCAAAAGCTTTGATTGTCATACCTGTTACCTCCTTTCGAGCACTTTATATCATTACAGTTCACTGT
>JAGCVY010000032.1 GCA_017962105.1 Lachnospiraceae bacterium | reverse complement strand
AAGCTTACCTTGATGTCACGCGCCACATTGCTGCAGCCTGCTGCGGCCTTGTTGTAAGCGCCGTTTTCCTTCAGGTTCTGACCCGAGAAGTGATATCCGTAGTCAAAGAACAAACCGATGATCATCAGAACCACAATCAGGGGAAGCAACGGCGTAAACAACGCAATCACAAAAATCGTAAGCGGAATCTTGAAGCTCGTCTCGCCGTTCTTGCGAACCTCGAGGTAATTCTCCATTCCCTTCTTAAGCAAGTCGAGGAACCAACGGCCGAACCGGCGAAGTGCCTCACCGAAGGATTCGCTCGCATGCCTCTGGGGCTGCGGCTGCGGGCCTCTCTCCATATTCGGAGTCTCGGAGTACGCGCCGCCGCTGGGCATTCTCACACGCCCGAGGGCTTCGAGGTACAGCGCCGCATCGAGGATATCCTCGCCGCATGCGCGGAGCGCTGCATCCGCTTCCTGCTCACTCACATTCATCTTCAGACAAAGCTTCTGAATCTTCTCTGCTCTTTCCATAATCTCACCTTTCCGCCTCATCGGGCTGTCCGGCCTCCGCCGGTTTCATATGATAGTTTTGATTCGTATCTCCCCGCGCTCCACAAGCGCGTTTCCCTTGATTACGTGCCTATCATACCGCCCGAAGCTTAAATAAAAAGGTAGAAAAAATTAAAAAACCATTAAAAAAACACTATAATCCGTTTCATCGGGGACATTTTACCATAAAGCTTCATTTTCTTCAAACGAAAAGAAACGGCGGAGCCTTTCGGCCCCGCCGTAGCATCTCAATCAGTCTTTCTCCGCAGCGCGGGAGCGTACAACAACCACGCCGATGCCGAGGATTGCAACCATCGCAAGCACGATCAATACGACAAGCGGTGCATTGTCGGACGTCTTCGGCGACGTAACTTTGCCGTTCGAATCAGTTTCCTGCGAAGTACCCGGCGTCTGTGTACCGTCGGTCGCCGTGTTGTCCTTCGACTCTGTCGGCGTGTCCGTACCGGAAGGAGTGTTATCCTTCGGCGTCTCGGTTCCTGCGGGCGTCTCGTCCTTCGGAGTTTCGGTTCCGGAAGGTTGCTCGTCCTTCGGAGTCTCGGTTCCTGCGGGCGTCTCGTCCTTCGGGGTTTCCGTTCCGGAAGGTGTCTCCGTGCCTGTGCCGGGCTGACCGCCTTCCTGCGGTTTCTCCTGTTCATTCTGAACAGCTACCGGAATCTCAATCGATCCGTCCGTAAACTCGACCGTGAGCTTGTGCTCGCCGACCTGCGCTTCCGCCATGAATTCAGGACTCAACTCAATTACGGTACTGCCCTTGTAATGCTTAATCTTCTTGCTGTAGAACACGGACTCCCCATCCCAGAGAATGTCTTTAAGGTTCTCGTAACTGTTGTCAACCTCGCCGGTGGGCTTGATGACAACGGTGTATTTTTCGCCGCTTCCCGCGATGTAAGGCTCAACGGTCGAGCCCTCTTCGTCGGCAAATGACTTGTACTCGGTATCCCATCTTGCGTACAGATTGATGTCGCGGCCTACTTTTCTTGCGAAATCAAACTTGTTCGTGCACTCGGGATCGGTACACCATCCGCCAAAGACAACGTCCTTCTTCGAAAGAGGCGCAGGCTCGGTAATCTGCGTTCCGAAAGGAACCGTCTGCGATTCGACGCTGCCCACACCGTTCGTCACAAACGATACCGTGCAGGTCTCGGGGCTGTTCGGAGTGACCACAACCGTGGACTCAACAACAAACAGATAGGACTCGTCCTCCTCGTTTCCGAAGAACATCGTCATAAAATACCTTGCTTCCTGCCATCTGAATTCACTCATCATCTGCGGCTCGACCGTCTCGTACAATCCGGAGAGAATCGGGGTGTCGCAGAGGTCAATCATTTCAATCAGGTTTCCGCGAAGATCCAGAACCGCAAGTTTGTCCAAGCCGCTTACATTCATCGATTCAATATAAGAATCGCACAGGTTCAGCGCCGTCAACTCCGTGTTTTTTCTGAGATCCAGCGTCGCAAGATGGTACCGTGCAATCATAAGAGACTGCAGCAGTGTATATTTCGAAAGATCGAGCGAAATCGCCGGTTCGGTTTCAAGGTTTTTCACATAATCGGACGATTCAATGCTAAGCGATGTCAATCCGGTCAGATACGTAATTCCGGTGAAATCGGTAACGTTACTGAGATAAATCTCCTGAACATCCCCAATCCGACTGAGTTCTTCCTCCGTGATGATTCCGTCGCCGCTGTCATAGCCTTCTACCGGGCTGTCCAGACATCCCATAACCGTGTTGCGGAACTCCGGATCTGGGAACATGGTGCGGAGCTGCTTCTCAACATCCGACAGATCGTCCTCGGTAACAGTAGGCTCGATTTCCGTCGCGGTATCCACTCCCAGTCTTGCACGTGTTATAAAGTATCCTTCCTCCGAATCGGAGATAAGGTTAATCGCATACTCATACAACGTGTAGGTGAATTTGCCGGTGCGGCTGTAATCCAGCTCTTCCTTGCCGCCGCTCTTTAAGGCGGTAACCAGGAACGGGTTGTCCTTGACAACAAGTTTCGTAATCGAATTGCCCTGGCACTCAAACAAATAGAGTCCCGGAAGCTTGGAAATATCAATCGAAGTAAGCTTGTTCCGGGTACACCTCAAGCTATACAGATTGGTATTGTTCGCAACATTCAGCACTGTAAGCTGATTGCCGTTGCAATCCAGGCTGGTAAGTTGAGTCAGTTTGCTGACATCCAGGCTTTTCAGCCGGTTATCATAGAGATCCAATCCTGTCACAGCGGTCAAACCGCTTACATCAAGGCTGTCGATGCTCGTTGAGTAGATTGCCAAACCGACGAGATTCGGCTTGTCCCCGAGAATGATGGTTTTGATTTCTTCTCCGGAAATAGCAAGACCCGTGAGATTCGGATAGTCGCTGAGATCCACCTTCTCCATCGCACCGTCTTGAATACTTAAATCCGTCAACTTAGGATTTTTCGAAATATCGAGCGACTTCAACCCGTCAGGCGTCATCAACACTTCCAAATCCGGAAATACGCTGAAGTCCATCTCTTCCGCAGCCTGCGTGTTCAGGTTCAATACTTTGACTGCAGTAAAAATTTCAATTCCCGAAAAATCCTTGATTTCATGCCAATCGACATCATCGTAGATAGCGAACTCAGTTACAAGCGCAATCTCATCGTTGCTGAGCCATCCCTCCCCGGTGAGGTCAAACTGCTCGACGAACCGGCGAAGCGCAGGATCCTTGAATTTTGTCGCAATTTCCACACCGACGCCCGGCTGCGAAACCAGCCATTTTGCGTACAACGTCGTATCCTCGGAAAATGTTGTGCACTCCCAGATGCTTGCAAACTGAACCGGCTCGTCATCTTCGAGGTCAGCAAACCAACCCAAAAAGATCTTATCCCCCGACACCGGGTCTTCCGGTCTTTCAACATAACATCCTTCCAGCGTTATCGCTGAACCAACCTCGTCTTCTCCGTCAACGAACGTCACCGTCACATACGGAAGTTCCGGATCGGAGATAATCCGGGTCTGTGAGTCAACGAAGATGTAAGGTGTTGTCAGCGGATACTCTTCATCCTCAATAACATAGGAGAAATCAACCGTCGTATAGGGATTCTCGAAATCCGCCAAATTAGCGTAGAAAGCCGCAATCGGATCATTCACAAGGTCATTCAGCGCCTTGCACGGGGTCACGTCCAGCTTCTCTATGAAGTTGCCCGTGCAAGTCAGTCGGAAGAGGTTATCACAACCGTCCAGTTTGAGTGCGGTCAATGCGTTGTCATCGCAGTTCAGAAATTGCAGCGATTTGATTCCGCTGACATCAAGCGATGTCAGGCTTCCGAAGCTGCCCGCACAGGTAAGTTCCGCAAGATTCGGGAACTCCTTGATTCCTGTCAGATCGGTGATGTTCTGCATTACTTCAGGATTAATATAAAGATCCCATACCAATGCCTTCTCTGCATCTGTAAGAATCCCGTCCTGAGTACCGTCATCGATTCCCTCCGCGTTCATGCAATCGTACTGTTCCAACAAAAACGCACGGAACACTTCATCCGGAAATTCCGCTTCAAAAGCACTCTTTGAGTACCATTTTGCGTATACCGTCGAATCCACTGCAAACGTGGTCGTGTCATCTTGCAAAGCGGAATAAAACCGATTTTCAAAGCCCTCATCTAAGAACCAGCCGCCGAATACCGCATCCTCTCCGCTGACAGCCGGCGGCAGAGGGCAGGTGCCCGGAAGGCACGAAACCTGTTCTACGGTCTCTCCGTCCGATACAAACGTAACCGTAATATACGAAAGCTCCGGATTCGTGATCAGCTTCGTCTCCGAAGCGATATTCAGAGTCTCGTCTCCTTCAAAACCGTAGCCGATTTTCGTAGCCGGTCCGTCGGGATCCTCCGGATTATACGAATATACTACAACGCTGTATTTTTTCTCGTTTACCAGCGAATTCAACTTTGTAACTTTGCTGATGTCAAGCGTCGCCAGCGGATTTGCCGAACAAAACAGGAACGCCAGTGAATCTCCCTCGTTCAGCTTCAATTCCGTCAATTGATTGGTCGAGCACATCAGATTGACGAGCTTCGTGTTCTTGCTCACATCCAGCGATGTCAGGTGCCCGTTATGACAGTCGAGCGTGTTCAGATTGGTGAAGATTTCAATACCCTCCAAACTGTCGATTGCAACCAAATCCTCCTCCGACAGATAAATCTCCGCGACCGAATCCGCCTCTTCCCGGCTGAGTTTTCCGTCGTCACCGCCGAAATTCGTAATCACCCACGCGCGGACCGCCTCGTCTTTGATTTCTCCCGAGACATCTTCGTCTTCACCGTCCTCCGCGGCGAGGGCCGCCCCGCTCATCACGGACAAGCAGAGCAGTAATACAAACAATACGCCCCATACAACCCCTTTTTTTCTCATGTTTACCTCCAGATTTTTTTATTCTTTCGCGTGAAAACGCGTTAGAATCGCGCTGAAAACACAGCAAAACGACATGTGACTCGGTCACATTTTCGCAGATTGCCTTCTACTAGTATAACACAGTCTTCAAAGAATGTAAATACAAAAATGTAAATATTGTTTACGCTATCTGAAAATGCACCGTGTACTTTTCACGCTTCATCCGTTATAATGTATCTGCGACTGTTTCGTCGTGAAAGGAGTCCGTATGTTTGGCATTCATCGTCCTGTAAAGAAAGAGTCTCTCGTCTTCGATGGCATCCCCTACACCCTGTACCGGAGTCACCGCCGCACCTTAAGCCTGCAGTGCAAGGACACCGGCGAGCTTGTGGTTCGCGCGCCGTATTTCTGCCCTGCGCGGGATATCGCGAAGGCCATAGGAACCCATCGCGACTGGATCCTCCAAAAGCTTGAAGCCATTGCCCGCGCCCGCGAGGAATCGGACCGCCCGGAGACCCATTATTTCGACGGGGCCCTTCTGCCCTTCGGGGTCGGAAGCCTTCGCCTTCGGCTGGATGCGGATCCGGCGGCGAAAAATTACACCGTGACGCTCCACGACCGGGGCGGCGAGGAGGAACTGCTCCTTCGTGGTGCCTCCCTTCCCGCAGACACCTGCAAGATGTTGGTCTCCCGGTGGGGAAGACGCTACGCGGCGGAGGTGTTCCGGGAACGGCTGGATGGATTTGCCGAAGCGCTGGGCGTTTCGTACAACACGCTTACCATCAAGGAAACCAAGACGCGCTGGGGCAGCTGCAGCGCTCTCGGAAACATCAACCTCCATTGGAAGCTTCTGATGGTGTCCCCGCGCTTACAGGACTACGTCATCGTTCACGAGCTCTGCCACCGCATCGAATTAAACCACAGCGCCGCCTTCTGGGCCCGGGTTTCGGACATTCTTCCCGACTACCGGGAGCGCCGTGCAGAGCTCCGCAGCCTGGAAAAGCAGATTCTGCCCTGGTGATCGCAAACTCAAAGAGTCGACGAGCCCCCGGCAAGCCGGCGAAGCGAGTT
>JAGCVY010000031.1 GCA_017962105.1 Lachnospiraceae bacterium | reverse complement strand
GGGGATGTAAAGCTTTGGATGACCGGCTACAGCCGGGCGGGCGCTACGGTCAACCTTCTCGCCGGAGAAATCACCAAGGCCGGGAAAATCGGCGCTAACGGGCAGATTTCGGTTGCTAAAGATGATATCTACGCATATTGCTTTGAGCCACCGATGGGATTGAGTACTTCCGTATGTTCTTACGCAGATGCCCAGAAGTACACAAACATTCATAATATTGTGAACCCGAACGATTTTGTTCCGAAGGTTCCAATGTCGAAATGGTCGTTTCATCGGTATAGAGTTGATGAGGCGGTCATTCCGAGCATGGCTACGGACGCTTATTACAATACCAAGGTTGACAAGATGATGTCATTTTACAGCAGCATCGGCGGCGAAACGATTAACGATTCCATTGCGTTTTTGTCTGAGTATGAAAACCATGAAGCAGATGTGTTTGCTGGTATTGTTGCTTGCGGAAAAAATAAGTTTAAAGCGAGCATAAAAACTGTTCCCAGAGATCAAGCTGGGCTGGCACAGGTTCAGGCAGCGATTGACGCGTGGGACGATTCCAACGGAACGCCGCAGAAGACTCTCCGCAGTGACTATCTGAGTGGAAAAACATCATCTACGGTGAACGGCATAACGGTCTATTTCAAAGAATGCGAAGGGTACGGAATATTCGGAAACGCATACGATTTCCGGCAGGGCCTGAATGAGATGCGCCGGATTCGGTTGAACTATTATGCAGGGCCTACCGATTATGGTATTTTGACAGATAAGATTTCCAAGATTGATCTGTTTCATCTGAGAAGTTACGGCGGAAGTATTTCATCCGTCAAGGGACTTTGGAACATTTGGCAGAATTTTGATGCATATACACCGGATTACTCGATTACACAGGGAGAAGCACTTGATGATATTTTGTCTAAACTGACGTCAAAGGTGTCCAGAAGCACATATAATCTCAGAGTACAAACCGGTGTTACCGCAGTGCTTCGTGAGTTGTATAAGAGCAACGGAGCATTCTCCGGCTTCTCGTTCAAAAATATGGATTTCATAGATGCTATCGGCGGAAAGTCGGTGCTTGCCGGTTTTGCAGTCTCTATGTTGACTACGAAAAAGGTTACCGATGATGCAGAGAAAATCTATGATAATCTACTAAAGTATTTGAAGAAAGAGGGAGTCGATGTAAACCGGGTCTTGTCTTCGGCGGAACAACAGAATTTCAAAGAAGGTGTAAAGATACTGGTTCAAGCGATTGCTGATATTGCTGTTAACCAGAGCGTTACCGAGGAAATCGTTTCATTGGGAGTCAGTGCTGACGGACTCGCTAAGGCGCACTATCCTGAACTTTGCTTTGCATGGCTGCAGAGCCAGGATTCTAACTATGGGTCGGGCAACAAGAAGATTTATTCTCCGACAGTGTCGAGAACCATCTATATCAACTGCCCGGTGGATGTGGAAGTGAAGGACAGCAACGGCGTGGTTGTTGCGGCGCTGGTGGATGAGCTGCCGGGTGATGCTGAAGGGTATGTGCTTTGCGGAATCACGGCGGACGGCGCGAAGCGCATGTATCTGCCGACCAATGAGGCGTACACGGTGACCATTAAGGCGAGAGAAGACTGCACGATGAGCTTCTCGGTCAACAAGACGGATGCCTATGACACCTGCGATTACATCGAGAATTACTATGATATCGCCATGAAGAAGGGCGAGGTTGTCACGGTTACGCTTCCGCAGGAATTCTTCGAGGAAGACGGAAATGTGACGATTGTCGAGGCGACCAATACGCTTACAACAAAGCAGGGAACCGTGGAACCGAACATTATCCTTCGCGGTGAGCAGGCCGGCGAGGCGGTCTACACCGTGGCTGTGGAAAATGATAACACCGCAGGCGGTATCTGCAGCGGCGGCGGAGAGTATGTGCTCGGCGCATATGCGAAGGTAAGCGCTGCAGAGTACGAGGATTGCGAGTTCCTCGGCTGGTATGAGGACAATGAGCTGCTCTCCACGGAGCGCGAATACCGCTTCCGCGTGACCGGCAACCGCACCCTGACAGCGAAGTTTGCAGGAGAAACCCAGTACGGCAAGAACGGTATCTTTACGGCGAAGGTTGTTGCCGGCGAGGGCGGCTATGTCGATCCTGACACCGAGATTTATGCTCTTGACGGCTATCCTTTCGAGGTGAAGGCAATCCCCGGAATCGGGTATGAATTTGACGGCTGGGAGGTGGACGGCAACTGCATCATTGCAGACCCGAACGAGCTGTCGACGGAAGTCATCCTGATTGATGAGGATGTCGCGCTGACCGCGAAGTTCAAGGTATATTCCGGCGACAATCCGGGAGACAATCCGGGAGACAACCCCGGCGACAATCCGGGAGACAACCCCGGCGATAATCCGGGCGATAACCCCGGCACCGAGACGATTACACCGATTAGCGGCGTGAACGTTTCCTACAGAACGGACGCTACCTGGACGGGCGGCTACAACGGAAGCCTTACCATCACCAACAACTCCGGCCGCGCGATTGACGATTGGGGCATGGTATTTGACATGAACGCGAATATCGCGGGCTTCTGGAACGCTTCGATCACCAAGGTTGAAAACGGTCAGTATACAATCAAAAACAGCGGCTGGAACGGCAAGCTTGCTCCGGGACAGTCGGTTACGGTTGGATTTACCGTGACGGGCAATACGGTTGTGTCGCCGTCGAACTTCCGCGTCTTTGAACGGAAGAACGAATCGGGAAATACGACCTGCAGCGCAGAATTTGTCGCGACCTCGACATGGAACGGTGGCTGTAACGGTGAGCTCGTAATCACCAACACGTCCGGTGCGACGCTTACCAACTGGCGGCTCACCTTCACCTGCACGGGCCATGTGAACAGTGTCTGGAACGGGCGTGTGCTGTCCCAGAGCGGCACCACTTATACGGTGGGCGATGACGGCAGCCATCCGACCCTTGCGCCGGGCGCAACGATTCGCATCGGCGTCAACTTGAACGGGAGCGGAACGGATGCGTATCCGAAGAATTTCTCGGTTTCGGGAAACTAAACGGAATATTCAGTAAATTATGCGGATGCCTCGCTTGGTCGGGGCATTCGCTTTTTTTACGGATTGAGAGGAAATCCGCCTGGAACCATTGATTTGGGCGGGATTTTGCGATATTCTGCAAGTATTGACAGAGCCGGTAAAAATCGATTTGAGAAATTTTTTTAAAAAAATATTGCAAATCAGCAAATAATTCTCTTCCGTTGTGTGTCTATAGGGTAGATGCGGATAAGGAGGCAAACAAATGACGCCGAAAGAATGTGAAAGAATCTACAACGAAGCATATCGTGCGGTGTATTGGACGGCCATCGCTCTTTTGAAGAACGAGGCTGACGCCGAAGATGTCGTGCAGGATACTTTCGTGACGCTGCTGGAATCTTATGACACACTGCAGGATAAGACGAAGGTCGTGCCGTGGCTGAAGAAAATCTGCGCCCGGAAATGTCTGAATCTTCTCTCGAGGACGAAGACAGAGGCTGTGGAGCAGGAATTTTTCGACGATATCGAGTACGTGCCGGAGGATTTTCTGCCGGAGTCCGTTGCGTTGTCTGAGGAGCGACGGAAGATTATCATGGACATCATCACGAAGGCATTGTCCGAGGATGTTCGGAGAACCATCATTTTATTCTACTTCGACGACATGAGCACGAAAGAGATTGCAGAGGCGATGGGGATTCCCCAGGGAACCGTTCTGTGGCGTCTTGGTTTTGCAAGAATGAAAATCAAGAAGGAGGTAGAGAAATATGAGAAAGAAACGAATACGAAGCTGTACACCGTGGCGTTGCCGTTCTTGACGCTGTTGTTTATGAAAGAGGCAGAGCTGGTGCCCTTCCGACCCATGTCTGCTTCTCTTGTCGAACTGTCCGCATCGAAAGAAGCTGCTTCCGCAGCAGGAAGCAGTGTTGCATCAGGAGTGATAAAGAAAGGGACAGGTATCGTAATGAAAAAGTTCATAATCAGTTTTCTGGGTATTACCATGCTCGGCGCAGCCATCGCCGGTGCAATTATTTTGATGAATCGGGACAAGGATCCGGGGAGTGGAAAGAAGGGAAACGACGGTAAGGACACCGTGATTTCCAACAGTGATCCGGAAGTGGATCCGAACGCGGACCCGAATGCCAATGCGCAGGGCGACCCCTCGCAAAATCCTTCCGGTCAGGGCGGCAACAGCGATCCCCTGACGCTGCCTACGCCTACGGCTGTACCGACGATCGACGTGGCCCGCTTCGACTGGGAGTCGATCTTTGAGTGGGACGGAAATTTGATTGTCGGTTTTAACTATCCGCTGGATGACGCCATGAAAAATACGGGAATTCTTGTGATTCCCGCAAGGTGCTAGGGGATTGAGAGTAATGCATTCGGCGAACAGAGCTGG
>JAGCVY010000001.1 GCA_017962105.1 Lachnospiraceae bacterium | reverse complement strand
GGAAGAACCTTAAGAAGAGCGGAGGAAACCCAAGGACGATACAGACGAACCTTAATCAAACCAACCTTCTCGCCGGCAGCGGTGAGGTAGTCGATAACTTCCTCGGCAACGTCGCATACAGAACCCATTGCGATGATCACGCGGTCTGCATCGGCAGCGCCGTAGTAGTTGAAGAGATCGTAATCCGTACCGAGCTTCTCGTTGATCTTCTTCATGTACTTCTCAACAACAGCGGGCAATGCATCGTAAACCGAGTTGCAGGCCTCGCGGTGCTGGAAGAACACGTCGTCGTTCTCATGGGAACCGCGCATAGCAGGATGCTCAGGGTTCAGAGCGTGAGCACGGAACTCCGCAACGGCATCCATGTTGCACATTTCCTTGAGGTCAGCGTAGTCCCAGAGCTCAATCTTCTGGATCTCATGGGAGGTACGGAAACCGTCGAAGAAGTTGAGGAACGGAACCTTGCCCTCGATTGCTGCGAGATGAGCAACGGGGGAGAGATCCATAACTTCCTGAGGGTTGGACTCCGCCATCATGGCGAAACCGGTCTGACGGCACGCATACACGTCGCTGTGGTCACCGAAGATGTTCAGGGACTGCGTAGCAACGCAACGTGCGGATACATCGAAAACACAAGGGAGCTGCTCGGCAGCAATCTTGTACATATTAGGGATCATCAGAAGAAGACCCTGAGATGCGGTAAATGTGGTGGTGATAGCACCGGCAGCAAGGGAACCGTGAACGGTACCTGCAGCGCCGGCTTCGGACTGCATCTCGGTAACTTTAACCGTGTTGCCGAAGATGTTCTTGCGGCCTTCCGCAGACCACTGGTCGATGGAATCGGCCATCGGGCTGGAAGGGGTGATGGGGTAAATACCGGCAACTTCCGTAAACGCATAGGCTACGTGAGCGGCAGCGGTATTGCCATCCATGGACTGTTTCATTCTAGCCATTGTAGTGCATCCTCCTTTATTCGTGGCTTTTGCTTTTGAAAATTACAAGCTTTGCCCAACAGTAGAATTATAGCTTTTTTCCTTCTGTTTGTAAACTGCTTTTTCCGTCTGAGAGGGTGATTTTTCTGTGATTTCCGGGGCGGAAAATGACAAGATTTTCCGTAGGAAAGGGCATTTTTCGTGCGAAAAAGAGAAAATTGCCAAAAATGCCGAAAAACACAGGGAGTCCCGCAATTTTGTGGTTGACAAATCCGAGGCGTACGTCTATACTTTCAAAAGTGTTTCTACCTATTTTCGGAGGAGAGAGAATGGAAGATAACAAACCGTTAGACCGGTTCACAAGAAAGCAGCTGCGAGGCCTTGAGGAGAGACTCGCGGAATTGAAACTGAAGAGTCACGATATCGCACAGCGGATCAAGGAAGCGAGAGAGCAGGGCGACATCACGGAGAATTCCGAGTACGACAGTGCGATGGATGATCATCGCAAGAATGAAACCGAGATCGCCGATCTGGAAGCGCTTTTGAACCGCGCGGTCGTCATCGACAAGATCGACACCAAGAAGGTGAGCGTAGGCTGTTTGGTCACCGTGCTGAATGTCACGAAGAACCGCGAGTCGACCTATGAGATCGTGGGAAGCCCGATCCTTGTTGACGTGCTTCTCGGAAGAATCTCCGATTTTTCGCCTGTCGGCAAGGGATTGGCCGGTGCAAAGCCCGGACAGGAAGTTACCGTGGAACTGCCCGCAGGCCCTGTTGTATATAAGATCCTGAGCATTGCGAAATCCGAGGAGGACGAGCCCGCGAAACCCGCGAAGGCGAAGAAGCCCACCAAGAAGAAAGAAGCATAACAACGGAACAGTGACACGCCGGCATGGCTTATCCAAGCCGGCGTTTTCATTACAGTAAGGAGATATGTACCATGGACGAACAGAACAACAAAAACCAGAACGCGACCAATGCGGAACCTACCGCGCAGGAGCTCTCGGAGCTCGTGAAGATCCGCCGCCAGAAGCTTGCGGATTTGCAGGCAGCCGGCCGCGACCCGTTCGTGATCACCAAGTTTGATCAGACACATCACACCGACGAGGTGAAGGCTCTCTACGAGGCACTCGAGGCTGAGAAGCTTGCCGGAAGAACCGCCCCGGATACCGAGGGTATGGAGGAGGCGGAGGCCCGTGCCGTCAAGAAGGCGGACTACGAGGAGCGTCGCGCCATCATGGACGCAGAGCCCATCGAGGTTTCCATCGCCGGCCGCATGATGTTCAAGCGCGTCATGGGCAAGGCTTCGTTCTGCAACATTCAGGATCTCAAGGGATCCGTTCAGGTATATGTCGCCCGCGACGCCATCGGCGAGGAGTCCTATGCGGACTTTAAGAAGTCGGATATCGGTGACATTTACGGTGTGAAGGGATATATTTTCCGTACCATGACCGGCGAGATTTCCGTTCATGCGGAGGAGATGACGCTTCTCTCGAAGAACCTTCAGGTGCTGCCCGAGAAGTTCCACGGCATGACCAACACCGACATGCGTTACCGCCAGCGCTACACGGATCTCATTATGAACCCGGAAGTGAAGGACACGTTCCTGAAGCGCTCGAAAATGATCTCCTCCATCCGCACGTTCCTTGCAGGACGCGGCTTTATGGAGGTTGAGACGCCCATGCTCGTCTCCAATGCAGGCGGTGCTGCGGCACGTCCGTTTGAGACCCACTACAACTCCCTCGATGAGGATGTGAAGCTTCGCATCAGCCTCGAGCTCTACCTTAAGAGACTGATTGTCGGCGGCCTGGAGCGCGTCTTCGAGATCGGCCGCGTGTTCCGCAACGAGGGTATCGACACCCGCCACAATCCGGAGTTCACATTGATGGAGCTCTACCAGGCATACACCGATTACTACGGAATGATGGAGCTCACCGAGTCGATGTTCCGCTACCTTGCACAGGAGGTCTGCGGTTCGACGGTGATCACCTACGGTGAGAACACCATCGACCTCGGCAAGCCTTTCGCACGCCTTACGATGGTTGAGGCGGTGAAGCAGTACACCGGCATCGATTTCGATCAGGTTTCCTCTGATGAGGAGGCTAAGGCTCTTGCCAAGGAGCATCACATTGAGTTTGAGGCCCGCCACGCAAAGGGCGACATCCTCAACCTGTTCTTTGAGACCTATGTGGAGGAGCATCTGATCCAGCCCACCTTCATCATGGACCATCCGGTGGAGATTTCGCCTCTCACGAAGCGCAAACCCGACAAGCCGGACTATGTGGAGCGTTTCGAGCTTTACATCAACACCTGGGAAATGTGCAACGCCTACTCCGAGCTGAATGACCCGATTGACCAGCGGGAGCGTTTCAAGGCTCAGGAAGCAGCCCTCGCTGCAGGCGACGAGGAAGCCAACAGAACCGATGAGGACTTCATGAACGCCCTCGAGATCGGTATGCCGCCCACCGGCGGTATCGGCTACGGCCTTGACCGTCTGGCGATGCTTTTGACAAACAGCCCGGCAATCCGGGATGTGCTGCTGTTCCCGACAATGCGGTCGTTGGACAACTAAAAACGCGATAAAATAAGGGCTTTGCAAAGTTTCAAAAGCAGTTTACTACAACACTTACTACAACAAATTTGTGTAGTTTGGTACCGCTCGGTACCGCCTCATGTCTCTGTTTTGTTGGAAAACCCTGTTTTTTGTTGTAGTGGAAATAACTCATAAACAATATCATTTTTCTACGGACACTTTCTAGAAAACTAGGAAGTGTCCTTTTTTGTTTTCCAGATATGGTCTTTCTTTTGAAAACTAACCGAGAGGGTTTGATATAGAACATAGCAGGGAGGTAATGATATGGAACTGCCCAAATATGTAATCAGTGTATGGCCGAAGAAAAACAGTGGGATCAAGAGTGCGGTGGTGAAGATCTCGTTTGGTGGCGTCTTTGGTATCTTTCCGGTAAGAATCGGTAAGGGAAAGGGCGGGGGGATGTGTTTATTCCTTCCGCAAGGGAAAAAAGACAAAGTGTCCAAGTGGCCACAGATTTCCATTCTTGATGCAAAGGCGAAGAAGGAAATCATAGCGAACATTGAAAAAACCTATCGTCCGGAGAAGCCGACATGTAGGGAATTTAATAGCGATCAGCCAATCTCGATAGAGTACTCCTTCAAATACAGACGGATTCCTGTGTTTGATGCAGATTTCAGACTCATTG